>VXZL01000297.1 GCA_009845505.1 Candidatus Poribacteria bacterium
ATTACCATAAACCTAAATATTTTTCAAATATTTTCTATTTTTTGCCAAAAGGAGAAAACCACAGTATGCGTGCGAGAATTTTCGCTTTAACCTCGGTTATCCTATCCGCTTTTCTAAGTATTTATCTATTCGGATGCGACCGTATCAGTCATGTCGTTCAACCCGACGCCGTCACGACTTCGATCGAAACGACTTTAAAAATCGGTGTCATTCAGCCATCTAACACTTTTACAACCTTTAGCCAAGGCACTGAAACCGCTCGTGCCCAAATTAATAGCAACGGTGGCGTGCTGGGTATGGAAGTCGTCTTTATCAGCCGAGATAATCAACCCGTTGCGACGGAACCACCGACTCCGGAAGCAAGCGTTAGTGCTGCGAAAGAACTTATCGATATGGAAAACGTTTTCGCACTCTTAGGTCCCGTCTATTCTACCAATGCTGTCGAAGTCGGTCCGATTGCGCAACAAGCACAACGGCTCATGCTCCCCGGCTCCAGTGGTGCAAATGTACCCGCAGCAGGAGATCACGTCTTTCTCATTACCGTCCCGAACCCATTTCAAGGGAAGGTGATGGCGGGTTTCGCAATGAACCCTGATGAACTTGGTGCTAAAACGGCAGCAACGATTATCGAGGAAGGCGATGTCTATACAATTGATCTTGTAGCGGCGTTTGAGGCGGCTTTTCAGGCAAACGGTGGAGAAATCGTCTATAGTGGTGCCTACACCGTAGGCGATACCAACTTCACCGGACTGCTTACAGAAATCCATGAGGTAACGCCTGATGTTATCTTCTGTCCCGGTTTTCAGCCAGAAGTGCCAACGTTGATAAATGCAGCGCGACAACTCGGTATCACAGCAACTTTCCTGGGCGGGAGTGCGTGGGACGACAGGGAACGCTTCCTTAGCATTTTAGCGGATAACACTGTGTTAGATGGGAGCTACTATCCTACGAATTTCTCCGTAGCGACACAGGACGCAGACGTTCAAGAATTTGTAGGAAATTACATGGCACTGTTCGAGAGTCCACCGGACGGTATCGCTGCGTCGGGCTACGATGCAATGCGGCTCTTGGCATTGGCAATCGAAACAACAGGATCGCTTGACCTTATGGCAGTCCGTGACGCGTTTGCAGCAGTCAGTGGCTACAAGGGTGCTACAACTATCTCTCATTATGATGAAAACCGTCACCCCGTCAAAAGCCTCGCTATTCAAGTAATCCGCGACGGACAGGTTGAGCTCTACAAAGTCGTGGAACCCTAAGAGATGAGTAGCCGCCAAAGTAGAATTAAAATTTTCTATGACCAAGAAGTTGATGTGCTTTATGTAACACGGGGCAACCCTAAATATACAGACTACGTTGAATACGCGGAGGATATTATACTACGCTTCCATCCAGAAACAAAGGAGTTAGTGGGATTCACGCTTATTGATTTTTCGCGTCACTTTGCCAATAAAGAATCGGACATCTCACTCCCCTTTAATATTGATTTCCACATGTTCGATACAATAGATATGTCATATTAAAAACCGCTTTCACAGAAGAAGTAGAGGGACCTTTTTATGGCGAACCAACTTATCCAACTCGGCGTTGTTGGATGTGGATGGGCAGGTTGTCGAGCGATTGAAGCTGCGAATGCGACCTCTCGGCTAAACGTTATCGCAATCGCTGAGCGCGACCCGACCCGCCGAGCGCAGGCAGGCGATGACAATGCAGTACCACACCGCTATGCCGACTACCACGAGCTCCTTGACGATTCAACTGTTGAAGCCGTCTATCTCGCTACCAATCCAGACGTTAGAAAACAGCAGGTCTTGGATACGCTCAGTGCAGGCAAGCATGTCTTGGTACAAAAACCGCATGCAATTCGGGCACCCGAAATCTTGGAGATGGCAGCAGCGGCACAAAAAGCCGAGAAAACGCTGCAATTCTGCTACTTTATGCGCCATTTCCCAAACAATCGGAAGATTCGGCGCGCCGTCCTGAACGGGGCAATCGGCGACCTGTATCATGCCCGAATCTTCGGGAAATACAACTTTATTCCAGACCTTAACGCCAACACTCGATGGCTGCACGTCTACGGACAGAAAGGCGGTTCGTTAGGGCAACATTACTCACACGAACTTAACTTGACGTGGTGGTGGATGGGATGTCCGAGGCCGGAGTGGGCATTCGCTGCGAAACACGTGCTTTACCCGCAATACGACGGACCTGAAGGCGCAGCGGAGGACTATTTTACGGGTATCCTCGGCTGCGAAGGTGGAAAAACCATCCAGATTGATTGCTCTCGGATGAGCCATTCAGACTCGGCAAGCGTCGTTGAACTCTACGGCACAACTGGTGCAATTACAAACGGGGGTATCTCCCGATTCAAAGCCGGCGAATTCATCCGAGAAACCGTCGATGAACCCCTCGAAATTGATCACGGCGAACTTCCTGACGAGGTTCATGTCTTCTACTACGAACTCAATCATTTTGCCATGGCGATCGCCGGTGAAGTCGCCCCAGATGTCTCTGCCTCGGATGCTTATGTTTTTATGCAGATATTGGACGCGTTCTACGACAGCGCGAAGAGCGGCGAAAAAGTTTATATCGTCTCGGAGTAGCAATCCCGACTCTTCTACTGTAGGAGCGATCTCCGAATCGCGACTTAACCAATAATGACCTACTTCCTTATCAACATCTTACGCGTAGATGTATAATCACCAGCAGTGAGCGTATAAAAATAGACCCCGCTTGCAACCCGTTCTCCTTGTGCATTTCGTCCGTCCCAATACGCTGCACGTGTGCGATGGTCATAGATGCCAGCAGATTTTTGTCCGAATGCCAATGTCCGCACTAACACACCATCAATCCCGTAGATATGTAGCGTCACCTCAGTCGATTCTGCTAAGTGAAACGGTATCCATGTCTCTGGGTTGAATGGGTTAGGGAAGTTCGCCAAGAGAACAGTTTTTTCTGGTAGCAAAGATGCAAGTAACGCTTCAAGTGTTGCGATTCCCCGTAGGAGTGTTTCATCTAAATACGTGAGTTGTTTTGCCTCATCAATCCATCTTTGCAAAGTTTCGGCAGTCATAGCAGCTGCAGGTGCGGCGGGTGCCGTTTCTAATGCTGCCATGACCAATGCTAAATCATCATTATCGACGACCCTATTACCGTTTACGTCAGGATTCGGATATGTATCTTCAGGTGGCGTTGTGCCGATAGTGGCAGCAACTAACACGAGGTCCATCACATCCACAATACCATCAGCATTCACATCTGCTGCAACATGATTTTCTGGTAAGACGACTTGTGCAGTAAGCGTAAGTGGCGTGATAACCTCTTCAGCAGTTGCCTGAATAGTAATGGTCCCGAGTTTCATGCCAAGGTGCAGGAAGGTTTTTGCGCGCCCCTCTGCATCGGTCGTAACAGTTTTATCTGTCAGTTCAGCCTCACCTTCTCTAATTGAAAAAGTAACGCTAACCCCCTGTTTAGGTTTATCATTCGCATCCCTATATTCTACAACAAAGGGTGCGGAAAGCGTGCTGTCTACAAGACCGCCCTGTTTATCACCAGCGATCAAATGCAATTCCGGGTGTGTGATGTTGTCAAACGTAACGACTATTCCGCTTGCTTGCATTGCAGGAATGTATATGCGAATAGATTCATTGCTTAAGGGATTTTTTTCAAGGCGTAGTCCCTCATCCCACCACTCTACGCCTATCAAGTTTAGCCCTACTAATGGCGATATATCCGATACGGCATTCCAAAAAAGATCTAGATACCTCAGGTTTTTCAACCCTGAGAGTGCGGAAATATCGGTAATGTTATTGACCGCAAGATACAGCGTCGTCAAGTTTTTCATCTCTGAGAGTGCGGAAATATCAGTAATGTTATTGTCCGAAAGATACAGCTTCGTCAAGTTTTTCATCTCTGAGAGTGCGGAAATATCAGTAATGTTATTGCCCCTAAGATACAGCGTCGTCAAGTTTTTCAATCCTGACAGCGGTGACATATCCAATGTTGTATTATTTTCGGCATTTCTATCATCAAGGTATAATACCATCAGGTTGTGTGCATGTTCAAGTCCTGTCAGATCTGTTATCCCGCTGTTGGGTGCGTTAAGTCCCTGCAAGTTCAGGATAGCGTGAGTCGTCAGGGCATTTCCAATCTGTCGCTGCACAGCCGCCGCTAAATGTGGGTCTGGGATTGATAGAGCTTCGGGCGGCGGTATTACGGAGGTAATATCTATTGGAAATCTCTGAGACCATGCCAGGTTTCCGAGTACATCAATTGTTCGTAGATTTACCCATCCTGTTTTCGGGGTCAAATCGTTGGTGACGAATTCAACGGTCCCCGATATATCTCCATTTAAAAACTTACAACCAAGCAATGTGCGATCCCCAGAATATGACGGCATCGGAGCCAACAACTGCACTTGATGTATGCCATTAGGATCGTTTATTTCAAAGCGGAGCTGGATGGCGTTGGGTGGAGCGGCGAGACTCGGCGGGTGCATTATAAACTGTGAACGCTCATTCTGTTTACGCTGACGTTCAGGATTGAAAGCACGGTGGGCATTTAACCACTCCGCAGCACAAAATGAGTTGAGCATCGGATCTGTTGTAAATATCGAAATTCGCTTAGAGTTGCTTGTACCATAATCATGAAACAAGCCGAAGGCATGCCCGAGTTCATGGAAAATAATACCAGCAGTATACGTTGTCATAATAGAGAGGGCTTTCCCGCCGGACGAACCCAAATGCCCTCCACGCCCCCCAACACCGCCACCGTCAAGAGATTCGCTACTCATA
>VXZL01000483.1 GCA_009845505.1 Candidatus Poribacteria bacterium
TTAAAGAAAGCCTTTGTCAAAAACGCAATTTCCGTTAAAATAATGAAAAAATTCTCATTTTTACAACATTATTGATTTGCGCATGCATACGAGGTTTGAGTATTTAATCAGGTAATTCCTGAACGTGCGATAAATCGCACTACTACGAACCGGCCTGTTTGTAGTAGGGAAACCATTCATTGCCCGTCGTTTACCTAATTTATTTTTTCATCTTCATTAGCATGCGAAAGGAAAACTCATGGCACAAACACCCCCAGAATCAGCAGTCATCCTTTTTGACGGTACAGACCTCAGCAACTGGACGAGCTTAGATGGGAGCGAACCGACTTGGAAAGTGGAAGATGGACAAATGCTTGTCATCCCTCGCGCGGGCGATGTCATCAGCAAGGAAACTTTCACCGACCACTTCCTCCATGTCGAATTCAGATGTCCCGATATGCCCGAAGCGACAGGTCAAGCGAAAGGCAACAGTGGCGTGTTCCTCCAAGGTAGGTATGAAGTCCAGGTCTTGGACTCCTACGGCATCGAAGTCCCAGGGAAAGGCGACTGCGGCGCAATTTACAACCAATTCGCACCGCTCGTTAACGCCTGTAAACCCCCGCTTGAATGGCAAACCTACGATGTCGCTTTCCGGGCACCGCGCTTCAACGATGCGGGTGAGATGACGGAAGGTCCGCGTATAACCGTCGTCCAAAACGGCTTGGTCATCATTAACAACGCCCAACTCGCCAGTACTACGGGTGGCAGCATCGACTCAGAACTGGCACAACCAGGTCCGCTCCGTCTGCAGGATCACGGCAACGACGTTAGGTACCGGAACATCTGGGCAGTCCCGCTTCCACTTGAAGGCTCGGATAAGTATTAATAGGCTGTCAGCATTGTCCCGCAAGTCCACACGCGACTTGCGTAGGGCGTTCCGCTGCGCGAATCAGAATCAACGGTATGAAGCCCGTATGGGCTTCCCCGGGTATGAATGCCTTAATGGCATTCCCCGCACTCTCAGTTGTCAGTCACTCGCGTATATGGTGGGTAAAAACGTTTCTGATTGCCACACGACTTAACTGACCGCTGATTGCTGAAAGCGTAGCGACCTGACCGCTAACGAATAGAGAGGATTTTTATGACAAACCAAGCTTTACCGACAATTCCGAGACGACGGTTGGGACGCACGGAACTGAGTATCCCCGTCATCCCATTCGGCACACAGGGGTTCGGAAACAACTTCGGCTTCGTTTCTGATGAAGACGCTGTGGCACTCGTTAAACACTCGGTGTCTATCGGAGTTAACCACTTCGATTGTGCGCGTTGCTATGGCGATTCAATGCGGAAACTTGGATTGGCACTCAAGGAGATTCCGCGCGAGGATGTCATCATTACCGGAAGGCTCTGTTGTCATTCCGCAGCAGAGTGGGGTGGCTACGGCGAAGGCAGACCCGACTATTCCGCTGAACGCGCCATCGCTGACCTCGAAAGCCAACTTGAACTCCTCGGCACAGACTACTTTGACGGTATGCTCATCCACGATCCCGGTGAAATCGATCCGACGCTTGAAAAGGGAGGTACCCTCGACGGCTTGCTCCAGTGCAAAGCGCGCGGACTCGTGCGGTTCCTCGGCTACGGAATGCGTCCCCACGACTTCCACCTCAAAGCGATGGCGACTGGCGATGTCGATCTCATCTTGTGCTTCAACGATTACAACCTTGTCCGACAAACTGCAGCAGACGACATTCTACCTGCCGCCGCTGAAGCCGACATCGGTGTGATGAACGGGTGGTCTATCCTGCGCGGTATTCTCACAGGTGTCGATATTGACGCTGAAATCGCAAGGGGACGTTGGCGCAACGACGGCGATGTGCCGCGTGCCAGAGAGATTTGGAAGTGGTGTCTCGAAGAAGATATTAACTTGCTCCAGCTCGCGCTCCAGTTCTGTCTCCGAGAAGAGCGGATTCAGGGCAATAATATCGGGAATCTGAACGTCGAGCAGCTTGAGGCAAACGTCCGTGCTGCGAGTACGCCTTTACCTGATGAGGTATGGGAAAAGTACGAGGCACGGTTTGGATCAGACAATTAGCGGTTGGCGATTATCTACGTGAGTCCTATTTGTTAGAGTTTTAGCCATTGACGCACAGCATCTTCAACCACGGATAATTGCTCAGGCTGGAGATTCCCCAATTTTCTTAAGAACTTCGCTTCTGAGACTGTGACTATACTTTGTGCGTCGAAAACACCAGTGTCCAGAAATCTCGTTCTTATAGGGATTTCAAACCTTGAGCCACGCGTGCTTGTTGTATGTGTCACAACCGTGACAAGTGCGCGGTCCTTGATGCGGGCGGCTATGCTGATAACGAGGCAAGGTCTGACTTTGGCGACCATTCCGAGATCAACTAACCAGACTTCACCTCGATTTTGTCTTGGCATCCGCCGCCTCCATTTTGTCATGTTCAACAAAAAGTGCGTCAGCAATTTCCGTGAGTGCCTCATCCGTCAAAGGCGGAATATCCAATGAAGCTACCTGTTTTATGATTTCGGAGGCAATCGTGTGTTTTTCTATCTCAGGAAGTTGGTTGAATGCTTCCAATATGTTTTCTAAGCTTGCTTGCATCGGTGACCTCTATGTAGCAAAGATATACCATTTATCTAAATTATATACGACCCTCTGACGAAATTCAAGGCTTTCTTTGTATGTATTCTTTAAACTTATGTGTCGCACGCGGGAGCGGATAATCACCTAACGTCTCAATCTGAATCCACTTCGCATCCCGTGGTCCATTCAGCACAACCTCACCCGACTGATAATCGCACACAAAAACATCCACGACTATCTTGAAATGGGTGAAAGCGTGTCTCACACGGGTGAGGTATTTTATATCGCTGACAGAAAGATTAACGACCTCCCCGATGTTCCGAACACACGCTGCTTCAGCGGTTTCCCCGTCAGCGATCCTACCCCCAGGGAACTCCCAGAGTCCACCGAGCAGCCCATCAAGCTGCCGCTGCGTAATGAGAATCTCGTCCCCTCTGTAGATGACCCCAACAGCAATATGATGTTCCGGCACAGGTTTCGTCTCGCGGCGTTTCGGAAACTCGTCTTGACGTGCCGTCTGGAACGCCTCACAAAACGCATTCACAGGACAGATGAGACAGGTCGGCGATTGCGGACGACACACAGTGGCTCCCAACTCCATCATCGCCTGATTAAAAAGTCCGGGGGCCTGTTGATCCAAGAGTTTATCTGCGCGCGCCTGAAACCGTTTCGCTGACTTCGCATCGTTAACCGGTGCATCCATCAGGAACAGACGCGCCACCACGCGTTTGATATTCCCGTCCACAGCGGCATAAGGTTCATTAAAGGCGATGCTCTGCACCGCCGCCGCGCTGTAATCGCCGACACCGGGTAATTTCCGAAAGGTCGCATAGTCCCGCGGAATCTTGCCATCCAACTCGTTCACAATAACCTGTGCGGCTTTGTGGAGGTTCCGCGCTCTGGCGTAATACCCCAAGCCTTCCCAGACCTTCAGTACATCTTGTAGCGGCGCGGCTGCCAAGTGCTGCACGTCAGGAAACCGGTCGATGAACCGTTCATAGTAGTCTACAACCTTCTTGACCTGCGTCTGTTGGAGCATCACCTCCGAAACCCAGATGTAGTATGGGTTATCTGTGTTCCGCCACGGCATCTCGCGCTGGTAGTCTCCGAACCAGTTCAGCAGTGCGTCTCGGAAGTCTTGGAGGTGTTGGGTTAACGGTTTTTTATGCATATTCATTCATCTGAATCGCGGATTATACGGATTACACGGATTACACGGATTTTGGGCATCCTTGTCTTTTACGTCTCTTGTAAAAACCAATGCCACCTCATTATAAGTTGTTTCGTTCGTAGTAGTGCGATTCATCGCACGTCGCGCAGCACAAACCGAGCTTAAAAATCCATGGCAATCCGAAAACCGACGCTGTGAATCGCCTGTATCGGTTCATACGCCGCACGGTTCGCACACCGCGCCGCAAACTCCCCACGCGCAATCCACGAACCGCCACGAATCACTCGCCGCCGACCTTCACTCGCGCCCAACGGATTCTCCGCAGGCGAGTATTTGTAGGTCTCCATGTGAAACCAGTCGCTGCACCAGTCATAAGCGTTGCCTGCCATATCGTAGCACCCGTAGGGACTCATACCGGATGGATAACTCCCGACAGGCATCAACCGCCGATTCCCCGATTCCGATGTGTTTGCTCGATTCGCATCCCAGGCATCTCCCCAAGGATATTCGCGAGCATCCGTGCCGCGCGCAGCCTTCTCCCACTCCGCCTCCGACGGCAAGCGATACCCTGTATCTTCAAATGCATTGAGCCATTCCAAAAAACGCATCGCATCGTCCCAACTCACACCGACGACAGGGCAATCGGGGGCGTTGAGATGTGCTTCTCTCCAGAACAGCGGGTGTGGATGTCCCGTCGCCTCTACAAACTGCGCGTATTGGGCGTTTGTGACCTGATACGTGCCGATAGCGTAGGCATCGAGCAGCACGCGTCGTTGTGGCTCTTCAGGATCGGTCTTTCGGAGTCCAGTCGGGATGGTGCCCATGATGAATTCACCATCAGGGATATGGATGAGCGGGTAATTGAGTGTTTCGATGTGCATATTGGGTGCAGTATGTTCCTTGCTATAAAAGATCAGATAGAAACTTCTGCTTTAGTATAGCACATCTTTAACCCATGTTTCAATCTGTGCTTATTGTCTGAATCAGGATGCACAGGATTCAAGGATTCACGGGA
>VXZL01000436.1 GCA_009845505.1 Candidatus Poribacteria bacterium
GCGATCAATCCGCCGCTGAAGCGACAACTGATGCCGCTGACAGCGATGTCGTTGACGCTGAATATGAAGTTGTTGACGAAGATGAAAAAAAGGATAAAAGTTAAGCGGGCCCTCTAAATTGCGATTCCCTTGGTGTGATGTAGGAGGTTTCCACGATGGCTTATAGCAACTTTACTCTCGAAACAGTGGAAAAAGAATTTGAACTTGAATTGGTTGAACACGCCGGTATCTTTGCCGAAATCGAACCGGTGAGCCTAAGTGCAGAACTCACAAATGCGTTGGCGAGAAATGTGCCTTTAGCCGCTACTATAAACACAGAGAAAGCCCGATCGGAACTGATTGTCTCCCCTGTTCTCGTTGAATTGCGGGAGAAATTTGATCGCAAAATTAGTCTTTTTTCGGGAATCGACTTCAACGTTGACGCTGAAAGTGGATTAACGGGTGTGTGTGATTTTTTGGTGAGCCTGTCGCCTCGGCAATCTTACGTAGAGGCACCTGTTATCGCGCTTGTTGAGGCAAAAAATCTTGATCTGAAACTTCGGCTTGGGCAGTGTGTCGCAGAGATGCTCGCCGCACAACGCTTTAACACTGAAAGAGAGAATGACATCTCTTGGATTTATGGTGCCTCTACGACAGGAATAGAGTGGCAGTTCCTCAAGTTGCAGGGAAAGTGCTTACAGATTGATATCGCAACCTATACGATTGAACGGTGCGACAGGATCCTCGGCACCCTCGCCAGTATGGTCGCACAAAAGGCGTAAAGGGTAAAAAGGCGGCGGGAGGGAACAGATATGGCGTATAGCAATTTTACATTGGATGCAGTGCTAACAACCTTTCAATTAGAAATCGTTGAATCCGCCGATCTCTTTGCTGAAATAGAGGCAATTGTTCCAAGTGCCTATCTCACGGAGGTGTTGACGAAAAAGGTTCAATTAGCTATTGCCATCGGTACAGAGAAAGCAAAATCGGAACTGATTGTTGCCGATATTCTGTTTGAGCTCCGCGAGCAATGCAATCACCGTATCAGTTTCTTTTCAGGGATTGAGTTCAGCGTTGATGATGAAAGCGGATTAACGGGTGTGTGTGATTTTTTAGTGAGTTTGTCGCCCGTGCAGTATGTATTACAGGCACCTGTTATCGCCCTTGTTGAGGCGAAGAATGCTGACATAAAACTTGGACTTGGGCAGTGCGTTGCGGAGATGATCGCTGCCCAACGCTTTAATGCCGAAAGAGGGAATGATATTCCGTGCGTTTATGGTGCCTCTACAACAGGCGTTGAATGGTTATTCCTCAAGTTAGAAGGGAAGTGTCTGCATATTGATATGACGGCTTACACGATTGAGCGGTGTGATAGGATCCTCGGCATCCTCGCCAGTATGGTCGCACAAAAGGCGTGAGGAGGGAAAAAATATGGCTTATAGCAATTTTACGCTGGAAACAGTCGTAACAACGTTTCAATTAGAAATCGTTGAATCGGCGGCGCTCTTTGCTGAAATAGAAGCGATAGTTCCAAGTGCCCATCTCACAACAGCATTGGCAAAAAAGGCATCCTTAGCTATCGCGATCAGCACCGAGAAAGCGAGGTCGGAACTGATTGTCGCCGATTTGCTTGTTGAGCTCCTTGATCACTTCGATCGCCGTATCAGTTTCTTTTCTGGCATAGACTTCAGTGTTGATGCTGAAGATGGCTTGGTAGGTGTATGTGATTTTTTAGTAAGTCTGTCTTCAAACAAATTTTATTTGGAAGCACCTGTTATTGTCTTGGTTGAGGCGAAGAATGCTGACATAAAACTTGGACTTGGGCAGTGTGTTGCGGAGATGCTCGCCGCCCAACGCTTTAATGCAGAGAAAGGGAATGATATTCCGTGCGTTTATGGTGCCTCCACAACAGGCGTTGAATGGTTATTCCTCAAGTTAGAAGGAAAGTGTCTACACATTGATATGTCAACCTACACGATTGAACGGTGCGACAGAATCCTCGGTATCCTCGCCAGTATGGTCTCCCAAAAGGCGTAAGTTGGCATTCAACTTCAGGGCTACCAACGTCGCGTCTACGTGGCGGGGGCAGATGAAGCAGCCACTCAGGCAGCTTTAGAACACTACAAAAATACAACAATCGGTGTTATGGACCCATCAGGGAATATCTTAAAATCATCATCACGCAAAAAGTCGTCTTAACTCAAGAATGTGTTTTCCTACTACAGGGTGGTTGTTAAATGCAGCACGTGGTGGAACATGTTCAAACGTCAATTGCGTATGTCTTCCACAGATGCAACAGTTACCAAATACAGGTTCGCGCGCCATTCAAAACCCCTTGATTGCTTAGTTTTTTTCCGATTGCTTTAATCCATTTAACCTACTACTTCGGTGTCTGCAGATTCTGAAAGTTTTGTCCCTTCATTCGGCAGGTCAGCGAACCTATATTTGCCGGACTGTCGCATCTGTTCCTGTAACTCTTGATAGTGCGCGACCAGCTGACCGATATCGTGGTCAAATTGAGCAGAAATTTTATGTCGAATTTCGCGAACTTCCTTCACGATTTCGCATTCGGCATTCTTTTCGTTTTCTATAATCTTTCCGTCTTCCATCATGCCTTGGAACTCCAAAAACGCTCATAGCGCAAACTGAAAGTTTACGCTACAAGCACAGATGAAATGTTTAAGTTAAACACACGTTCAAGAATAGTAGAATTGCTTAGTATCCCAACAACGCAATCCCTTCCCGATAGGTCGCAGCAGAATGCTGTAAAGACCCAAGTTCGTCATCAGTCAATTCGATCTCAAGAATCTCCTCCACACCGTTCCCACCGAGTTTAATCGGAACCCCAATATACAAATCGTCAATCCCATATTGCCCCGTGAGATGTGCAGAACAGGGCAGCAGCCGTTTCTTATCGAGAATAATGGCTTCCGCCATCTGTGCTAACGATGAACCCGCAGCGTAATAGCCACTTGTTTTGAGAAGGTTAACGATCTCAGCACCACCGTCCCGCGTGCGTTGTGCCATCGCTTCAATACGATCTTCCGGTATGAGTTGCGGAATCGGGATGCCGTTGACGGTCGTATAGCGCGGAAGCGGCACCATCGTGTCGCCGTGTCCACCGAGAACGAGCGCATGGATGTCTTCTACGGAAACACCGAGTTCAAGAGAGATGAAATAACGGAACCTTGCCGAGTCGAGTATGCCCGCCTGCCCGACGACGCGGTGTGAAGGAAATCCTGAGACTTTCCACGCGTGGTAGGTCATGATGTCCAACGGGTTGGTGAGCATCACAATAACGCAGTCTGGTGACTGTTTCACGACGTTTTCCGTAACACTGCCAACGATATTGGCATTCGTTTGCAACAGGTCTTCGCGCGTCATCCCCGGTTTACGTGGGGAACCTGATGTAATAATTACGAGATCGGAACCTGCAGTTGCACTGTAATCGAGATCGCCGTCAACTGCGGCATCAAACAGTTCCACGGGCCCCATTTGTGCCATGTCCAATGCCTTACCTTGCGGGACCCCGTCAACGATGTCTATCATGACGACATCCCCGAGTTGTTTCTGTGCGATCAGAAACGCCGCTGTTGCACCGACATTCCCCGCACCAATAACACTGATTTTTTTTCTTGCCACTTCTACCTCCAATGTGAAAATATAAAGTTTATATTCTTAAAATGACTTCTATTAATTATACCCAGAAATTTGGAAATAATCAAGTCTCTTGTAGGACTGGGATTTTCCAATACCGATCTCTTGCTCTTAAAATTCGCGTCATCAGACAAACACCGCTCCCTTCCAACCTTCCTCTTTTCCAACTTCCTAACTTGCTTTTTTTCACATTTTTCTGAACCTTTTTGCGATAACCTTCCCTCTATGCCCAAATCCGAACGGGTTATCGCTGAATGAACAACGATATAGTAACAAATTTAATTCGGAGGCTCCAAGCGGGAGATGATAGACATCTTCGTGCGTTGATGGAACACTACACCCCGCGTGTATGGCCCTTGATCCTTGCAGAATCGCGTAACTATGAAGATGCTAAGGAAATCCTACAGGATACTTGGCAGGCGGTGTGGGAAAACATAAGCGGCTTACGAGACGTGAGCAGTTTTGGTGGATGGTTGCGACAAATCGCCTACAACCAATGCAGGCGGTATTACAACAACGCATACCATTCACAAGGTGAACGTCCTTACGAGGATGAGGTGTTGACATACCACGCGGATCGAAATGCTTTCATGCGCCTTCGGGAATCAGAATTGAAAGCAGAGTTAGTTGAGGCAGTGCGACACCTACCGAGTAAGCCTGAGCATGTGCGGGAAGTTGCTATATTGTTTTATCTTGACCAGATGACGTTGAAGGAGATTGCGGAAGAACTTGATCTGCCACTTGGCACGGTCAAGCGCAAACTTCATGAGGCGCGGGAACTTCTCCGTAAAGAGTTCGGCGTGGAGTCTGAGTGAAAGGCGCGGGGACTTGGTTGGGTTGTGTTTTGGCAGTACATCTTAACAGGCTGGAAACCTTGCCTTTCTCACCTTTCAATCATTTCAGCCAAACTGGAAGTCTAAATCTACTAATCTAGTAATCTGTCAACCTTCAAGTGAAAGGTAAACCCAGTTCGTAGTCGTGTGATTCATCGTATGCAAACCCAAGGCGCAGTGAATTGCGCCACTACGAACCGCCTCTCAGTTTAGATATGACAGAACCCTAGTTAAACTTAGAATGGCATTTACAATGAGAAAATTTGGAAACAGTTTGCTT
>VXZL01000572.1 GCA_009845505.1 Candidatus Poribacteria bacterium
ACTACGAACGGGGCCGCTTGTAGTAGTGCGATTTATCGCACGTTTTGGAATTACCAATTTAAATTCTTAACTTTCATACAGTTTGTGGTACAAAAGAGGAGTCTTAAATCTCGGCGATAATTTGTAGCAGCAGTCGCTTGCGGGAATGCTGTTTTCGGAGGTCTTCCAGATAAACAGTCCACTGATCTTCCTGACCGAGGTCCTGATAGATTCCGCTTAATGCCGTCAGGTCCGCCAAAACTTTCTCGTAAGCTTCACGTTTTCGGGCGTGTATGCTCTGTTCAATCAGGCGTTGATAGAGGGTGATAGCGGTGTTAGGTTGGTGGTCTTTGATACGGGCGATCAGTTTATCGGCAAACCCTGGAATACCTGTGGCTATTGGGCTCTGCAAGAGGCGCGTGTATTCATCAATAGATAACGGGAATTTTTCAAGTGTCCGCCACGCTACAGCACTTTGTTGGTATACAAAGAGGGCGTATATCAATCGATAAGCTTCACCCTCCTCTTGTGCCAGACGGAGATACTGTTGGGTTTTGCCGGCGTCCAAATACAGTGCCAGTAGCAGTTGAACGTGTGCTGACCGATCTGGGCTTTCATCAAGGGACTGCTCAATGATCACTTGTAATTCCGATGTCTCTTGTGCAACACAAACTTGCTCTAATAATCCCGTCAGGAGTGGCACGAAGACCTCCGCTGCATTAAAACTCAGTTGCAATAACATACGGCAGTGTTCAAACAAAGGAGCGGGCATAGTGCCTGTGTTAAGGTCTGTTGCATCTGATGCTTGTGCTGCGGTAGCAATGTTTGTGAACACTTTCGTGCATTTCTTGACGAATCGGGGTAGCTCATCTCTCTGGAGTGTGTCAGGATAACGGGTGATAGATTGGTGTATCACTGCGTGAAGCACAGATAGGGCGAATTCCGTTTCACCTGTTCGCGCCAGCGATTCAGCGTGTGCGACTAAACCTTCGAGTTGAGTTAACACCTGTTGCAGTTGCTGCTGCTCGAGAAAGCCGTTTCCGAAAAGGCGATCGACCTGTTCCCGATACGTTGTAACTGTAGCAGAAGCTGTTGGTGCGTGCGTCGGAGACACCGGTGCTATGTCCGGTACCTCTTCTATTACTGTCGCATAAACACTGAGTTCGGGAGGGATAGGTTCAATTTCCACCTCGGGTTCCTCGGGTATATCGGCATAGAATTTCGCAACCGGCACCAGCTCGGGTGATCGTTTGAGGAGTTCTGAAATAACGCGTAAAAGGGTCTCCTTCGGTTTTTCGGCGAGTGCGGTCAACAAAGTGTCCAAGGAATAGATCACTTCTGGCGTGTCAACGTAGGTGAGGAGGAGCGCGACGATGTGTTTACAATCTCCGCCCCAATCATAAGGGCAGGAACAGTCGGCATCAGCGATCCCCGTCGGCATTAACTCGACAGAGACGTGATACGGATATTCTTCTGTCCCTTCGCATGTGGCTGACAGCGTCCAGCCGTGAAGTATGGGATTGCCGATCATTCCGATGTCAAAGTACTCTTCACCACGCGTGAAGCTTCGTGCTGTGCAGCGGTCTTGAATCTGATCGTGGGTTAGGTTTGGGAGTTGCATATCAAACCACAATTGTTTGCGGGTCTGAGGTTACTTCACCGACAGCAGGCACTTCGACCCGTCCGGCGCAGTTCCCACAGAGGGCGTAATAGCGCACCGAATCTTCAGATAGATTAATAACACGTGCAACGGCGCGCTTGAGTTCTTCGTATTGTTTCCGGTTCAGGTGTGCCTCAAAGACACTGTACTGGACGCGGGAGCCGAAGCCTTTCAGGACTTTTGCGAGTTGGCTGCGTCTGCGGTTGTCAGGAATATCGTAAGAGATGACATAGAACACAGAATGGACCTCCAGTTTAGTTTATAAGCATACCTTAAATTTGGACATAAGTCAATTTTTCGCTGCAGATTTAATTTGACTTCTCAGTTAGAAGTAAGGTATAATCTACACGCGAACCCCTCTGTGATTGACGGGCAATGAATTGCCCTACTACAAATAGAAAGTCAATAACGGGCAATGAATTGCCCTACTACAAACAGGAGATCGGTTCGTAGTAGTGCGATTTATCGCACGTCCAAAAGTTCATAACGGGCAATGAATTGCCCTACTACAAACAAGTTGGTTCGTAGTAGTGCGATTTATCGCACGTTGAGAAATTACCGATTTAAATTCTTAATTTCCATAAAGTTTGTGCTACGGACAATTACCATTAAACCTCACGATTGGAGAGCAAAAGGACGTGACCTATCGCGATATCTTAAAAGACATTCGACTGGCTTTTCCACAACCTGTAGCAGACCCCATCCATAATTCCTACTTCGTGCATTCTATCATGCGCGCCTTGGACCAGGTCGATGAACTCAAAACGTACCTGCCAATGCTCGGCAGTATTATCCCCGCTGACTTTGAAGAAGCACGACAAGCAGCCTTACCCGAAACGATGTCCTCCATTGAGGATGTCACCACCGACCTCGTGGGCTATCTCCGAGGTATGACCATCTTCGGACACCCCCGTACGCAACAGAACGTTGTTGCACCACCGACGATTCCAAGTCTGATCGGTGTGCTCCTCGCTTCTCTGTACAATCCGAACCTCGCTTGGGATGAATATAGCCGTCTCGTGGCACTGGCTGAAGTTGAAGTCATCGGGATGCTCTCAAAAATGATTGGATACGATCCGGAAAGGTCAGGCGGCGCGTTCACTTTTGGCGGTACCGGAACAACCTTCTACGGTGTGAAGCTTGGCTTGGAAAAAGCCGACCCAGGGACCGTCGAGAACGGCACCTCTGAAGATGTGGTCGTGTTCGTATCAGACACGGGGCATTATTGCGCCACGAACATTGTCGGTTGGTTGGGCATCGGAACGAAGAATCTCATCACGATTCCAACGACTTATGAAAACGAAATGGATCTTGATGTCCTTGCGCAAGAAACTCGCAAGGCACTCGAAAGTGGAAAAAAGATTGCCGCTATCATTGCGACCTTGGGGACTACGGACTCGTTTGGGTTGGACGATTTAGAAAGCATTGTGAAGTTAAGGGACGGGCTCGTCGATGAATTCAACCTTGATTATCAACCACACATTCACGCCGATGCCGTGATCGGCTGGGCGTGGTCGGTGTTTAACGATTACGATATTGAGGAGAACCCGTTGGATTTTCGGCCACGGACCCTTCGGGCGTTGGCAGGTACACGCCGGCGTATACAGCATCTATCCCTCGCCGATTCCCTCGGTATTGACTTTCATAAAACGGGTTTCGCTCCTTATATCTCCAGCCTTGTGCTCGTCAAAAACTGGGCGGATCTGGATTTGGTGAAACGTCACCCCGAACAGATGCCGTATCTCTATCACTATGGAGATTACCGTCCCGGCATGTACACGCTTGAAACTTCGAGAGCGGGGACTGGGGTGCTTGGGGCACTTGCGAATCTCCGACTGTTCGGTGAACAGGGGTTGCAAGCGATTCTCGGACATATCGTTGAAATGGCGCAACTCTTGCGCGAACATCTCGGTGGACATGCGGGGACGACTGTGCTGAACCAGGTTAACTTCGGGACGGTCACGCTTTTCCGTGCCTATCCTGATGGTGTGGATACTTTCGCGATTAAAGATCAGGAGTTTAAAGACGCTGATTATCGCGACAGTTTGCGCACACACAACGACTATAACCAAAAGATTTTTGACTATGTACACGCAGAGGCGATGGCAGGTAGAGGGGTCATGATTTCTACGACCGACTGCTACCGACACACAACCTACGGCGAACCGATTGTCGCTTTAAAGTCGTATATCCTCTCTCCGTTTGTCGATGAAACGGATGTTGAGACCGTGGTTTCTAAGGTTCTGGAGGCGAGGGAAAAAGTTAAATAAAGGTTCGTAGTAGTGCGATTCATCGCACGTCCCAAAGGTTCGTAGTAGTGCGATTCATCGCACGTCCCAAAACAACTCAGATACAAATATGTACAATTATCGTAGACAAACACCGGAACAAAAATCTGAAATTTTGCACCAGAGACAAATGAACCGTTTCCCATTGCATGAACCACCCCACTTCAGTTCCGTCAAAGGCTGGTTTCTCATTACCGCGGCTACTTATGAACATAAACAGTATTTCCATACCGAAGAAAATCAAGCATGGCTTCTTAAAGAATTACACAAAGAACTCCAGATCGCTAAAATCCCCATTAGCAGTTGGGTTGTGTTACCAAATCATTATCATTTATTAGTTCAGTGTCACCCCCTTTCGATTATCAGTCGTCCTTTGCGGCGGACCCATGCGCGTACAGCACGCGAGTTGAATCGGCGTGACGGACTGACAGGACGGAAAATTTGGCATCTTTTTAGTGATCGACAGATTCGCAATGAACGCCATTACTACACGACTCTGAACTACATACACTACAACCCGACCAAGCACGATTATGTAAAGAAACCCTTAAATTGGTCTTGTTCAAGTGTTCATTGGTACGAAAAACACTTTGGCATTGAATGGCTACGAAATCTTTGGCGAACTTATCCGGTTCGCGACTACGGTAAAGGTTGGGATTGGTTAAGTGGGTGAGACCCTTTAGCAATTAGCGTGTATGAACGGGCAATGAATGGTTTCCCTACTACGAACCAGAACATTTTCTACAAACATAACGGGCAATGAATTGCCCTACTACGAACCCGCGCATTTTCTACAAACATAACGGGCAATGAATTGCCC
>VXZL01000638.1 GCA_009845505.1 Candidatus Poribacteria bacterium
GGTTTATCGTTCGTCGCCTGTCTTCTAATCGCTATAGTGGGTGCTGTGTGTGATGCTGTCGCGCAAACCCCAGAAAATCTCTACGCCCGCGGTATGCAAGCCGTACGGCAAGGCGAATATCCACAGGCACTCCAATATCTTCACCGCGCTGTTGATTTAAACCCAGACTTTGCCAAAGCACACGCCGCTTTAGGCACAGTTTACCTCCAACTCGGTGACTTTCCCGCATCTGAGAAGGCACTTGCACACGCGATGCGTATGGCCCCCGATCTGGTTCAGGCTAAGTCCAATCTCGCCTTGCTCTACGCGAGAACCGAACGCTTTGATGACGCTATCCGGGTTTATCAAGACCTTATTCAAAAGCACCCCGAATCATTGCAAGTATGGTTGGGTATCGCCTCTGCCTATCAGCAGGCGGATCGATATAAAGAGGCGATTGAAGCCTATCAGGAAAGCCTTAAACGTTCCCCCAACCACACCGCCGCGATGAGCAATCTCGCCTCTTGTTATGAAGCCGTCAAACAGGAGGGACAAGCAATCCGCTATTACAAAGCTGCCTTAGCACAAGACCCCAACCTTTCCATGGCGAATGGGAACTTGGGTGCTATCTATCAAAAACAGGGGGAATTGGATAAGGCACTCCCGCTTTTAGAAAAGGCTGTCCAACACGATCCGGGGTTTACTGCCGCACGGTATTGCCTCGGCTTGGTTCTCACGAAAAAGCGTGAATTCCAACGTGCCGCTATGGAATACCAGCGAGTTATTGCACAACAGAACGATCACGTCGGTGCCTACTATAACCTCGCCCAAGCACTCTTCCGACTCAAACGACCTGAAGAGGGAAAGCAGGCGATGGAAATCTACCGTCGCCTCAACGCGATCGCACAGGAGATTGAGGACCGCGAACGCGCCATTCTCATTGAACCGAATAACCCGCTGAAACAGTATCAACTTGGGCTTGTTTATGCGAAATACGGGAAGTTTCCGAAGGCGATCTCGGCGTTTCAGACAGCCTTAGCGTTGGATGCCAAGGCGCACTATGCACTGAACGCCTTAGCGCGACTTTACATTCTGCAAGGGATCGAGTCGCAGGATGCTATCGCACACGCTGAAAAAGCGTTTCACCTTACACAATCACCGCAGTATATGCACACACTCGCTTTGGCTTATTTTCAAGCAGGCAAGCGTGAAAACGCCCTAAAAGCAATTCAGACCGCAATCGAAATGGATCCTGAAAACGATGCCTTTCGACAGACGTTGACAAAGATGAAGGAGGCAGATGAAAAGACGAAATAAAGGTATAAATATCTGTCTACTTGTCCTCATCGCGATTTTTGCACCAAGTGATGCAACTTCACCTGCAGCAGCGGACACAGGTATTCAGTTTGTTGATGTAACACAGGCGGCGGGTATCCACTGGAAGCACACAGATGGACGAAGTGGACGGAAATATTTTATGGAGACGCTCGGTTCGGGTGCCGCTTTTTTTGATTATGATGCTGATGGTGATGCCGATTTGTATTTCGTTGACGGCGCGCCACTCCCCGGATATGTCCCTCCAGAAATTCCAACCAATCGACTCTATCGCAATAACGGTGATGCCACCTTTACGGATGTTACCAAAATAGCCGGAGTCGGAGATACCGGTTACGGACACGGATGTGCTGTCGGCGATTACAATAACGATAGTCACCTGGATCTCTATGTCACGAACTACGGCATGAATCGGCTCTATCGCAACAACGGGGACGGCACGTTCACGGAGGTCGCCGAAACCGCAGGCGTGACCGAGCCGCGTTGGAGTACCAGTTGTGCATTCGCTGATTATGACCGTGATGGCAACCTTGATCTCTACGTCGTCAACTACATCGTTTTTGATATCGCCGAGAATCCGTGGTGCGGACTTAAAGAAAAGGGGATCCGTGCCTATTGTGAACCCGATAATTTCCCTGCCCAATCCGATACGCTTTATCGCAATAACGGCGATGGCACGTTTACCGACGTTACCAAATCTTCCGGAATTTACAATACGACTGGCAAGGGGTTAGGCGTTGTCTGGGGCGACTATGATAACGACGGGGCACTTGATATCTACGTCGCAAATGATTCTACAGAGAACCTTTTCTACCGCAATAACGGTGATGGCACTTTTGAGGAGATCGGTTTCATGGTGGGTATTGCGCTCAGTGAGGATGGTGCCCCTGAAAACGGTATGGGAACCGCATTTGGCGATTGGAATAACGATGGGTGGTTTGATCTCACTGTCACCAATTATGCTGATCAGACGAATACCCTCTATCGTAACGATGCAGACGGTTTTTTCACAGACGCAACTGCCACCACAAAAACAGCACAGATTACCTATCCATACCTCGGTTGGGCAACCGCCTTCATTGATTATGATAACGATGGGTATCAAGATCTCTTTGTCGCTAACGGGCATCTGCACGAAAATCTTGCAGAACTCGGACAAGAAGGCACCTACGGGCAGCGTAATCTCCTTTTCAAAAATAACCGGGACGGCACTTTTACTGAGGCCTCTGAAGCCCTCGGTACTGGTATGAAGTTGGAAGACGTAAGCCGTGGGGCTACCTTTGCAGACTTCGATTTAGATGGCGATGTTGATATTGTCGTAACAAATTCCAACGCGCCGCCTCGACTGCTCCGTAACGACGGTGGCAACCGAAAAAACTATCTACAAATTCGCTTAGTCGGAACGAACAGTGCTACGGATGCAATTGGCACACGCGTTAAGGTAACGACCGGCGAACTTACACAGATACGTGAGGTGCAGAGTGGAGCTGGTTATCTCTCGCAACGGGATCTCACGCTTCATTTCGGAATAGGTGATTATGAACACGTACACAGTATTGTAGTTCGTTGGCAAAATGGCGTGGAGCAGTTGCTCAGCGATGTCGCTGCGAATCAGATACTTCTTCTTGAGGAAAGCGAAAATGAATAGCGTGGAAGATGTTCTTGAACGTCATTATTGGAAAGCGGTGACTTTGCTTGTGATCCTGATTTTGGCTGGCACTGGCTTGTGGGGCGTGCGGCGGTTCGCACCCGCCGTGTTTCTCGGTGAGCCGGATCTAATTGCTGTGCCGAACACCGAACACCCGCAAGATCGCACAACAAAATCTGCTATATCGAACAAACCCGTGCTTCTCAATATCAATACTGCCTCTACGGAAGAACTCCAAACCCTTCCTAACATCGGTGAGCGGATGGCGGAAAGAATTATCAACCATCGCGCGCAGCACGGTGATTTCACCAGTGTGGATGCCCTCCAAGATGTCAAAGGTATCGGACCGAAGACTATAGAGAAACTCAGACCCTTTGTTGATGTTGTGGTGGATCCTGAAAATAAATAAACATCCTCTCCTTCTCGGTAGGGTTTTTGCGAATCAACACGGAATGCGCGTGTGGCATTCCGTGGGGTGTTTCTGCGGATTTCTTCAAGGTTTCATAACCTCGCCCGGGCGGAGTGTCCAATTAATTCTAAAATCTACCATAAAGGGTTATCGTAAAGTCCGAAAATATGGTGAATTGTTACGTGGAAACCTCTTAACTGACTGCTGATGGCTGATCGCTGATAGCTATTATACCATTCTCTGTGAAAATGTAGTGTACAGGGATGTCCCACGTTTGCGGGGATGTATCTTCGACAATCTGCATCTGATACGCCAATCCTACCCTAACAGCGTCTGGACACTTCGCAAGAAACCTATCATAGAAACCTTTGCCGTATCCGAGGCGATAGCCGTTAGCATCGAAAGCGATACCGGGGACAATGATGAGCTGTAGCTGCGAGACTGGGAGAATTGGACAGGCCGCATTCGGTTCTAACAGACCGTAGCGGTGCTGAACGAGTTCTGTTTTGGGGTTCCGAATCTGGCGAGGCGTGAGTTCTAACTGGTGTGTATCTACTACAGGTGCACAGACTATCTTCTCTTGGTGAAGCAAGATATCCAACAAACTGAACGTTTCCACTTCACTTTTCATGCTCAGATAGAGCATTACAGTATCGAAATCTTCGTTCTGTATCCAACTGACAAGGAAGTTGATGATCCTTCGGCTGAGGGTCGTTCGGACTTCTTGCGCGAGTCCATCGCGACGTTGGAGGGTTTCGGCGCGGATACGTTCCCGTTCCATCTCTCGTTCCATTTACTACTTGTGATACCGCACTTTTCCGCAAACTTCTATGGTATCAACAATTGCCATGATGACGGCATCAACCGGTTTGTTGCTGGTCACATCGGTCTGCCGTGCTGAGCTACCCGTTGCAACAAGCACAATCTCACCAATACCCGCACCGACCGCATCCACGGCGACCGTATATTTTCGGTCGACTTCGCCATTTAAATCTACGTCTTGGACAACCATCAACTTACTGCCAATCAATTTTTCATCTTTCTGCGTCGCGACGACTGTCCCTGTAACTTTTCCAAGGATCATTTAAAAACCTTTCACATTAGGCGTGCCTTTTTATTGTTCCCATCACCGAATTTGAGATAGTTCACTTTGGTCTGTCTATGATAATTATACACGAAATTCGTTGAAATTTCAAACCATAATCTAAAGTCTATCTCATAACGCTGTTTTTTTCGAGGTTCTCTGTGTCTCAGAAAAGTGCATCCGAAAATATGTATAAACAGTTGAGTGGTTTTTGGTTATTAGTTGTTGGTTGTTAGTATTTTACGAAGGCGTTTTCCTTAAAAGGAAACATATAT
>VXZL01000500.1 GCA_009845505.1 Candidatus Poribacteria bacterium
ATTTGTTAGGTTAAAAAATATTAGGCGTCTTGTGCTGGTACTGATACTTTTAACGACACGCTATCATTTTATAAATATACACTATTATTAACGGATAGCGTTGATAATAGTTTCATATCCTGTTTATTCGTCTGCGTGTACTGTGTGAGTGTTGGGGTGAATTTTGTTTTTTTGTCTACAGAAGAGAGTCCATAGCTTCGCGCATTAGGACGCAAAAGTGATCAGATCAATAAGCGTCTGGCGCATATCTGCACGGTGGACAATGGAGTCAACGAATCCATGTTCGAGTAGCGATTCTGCTTTCTGGAAGTTTTCTGGGAGTTCTTCGCGAAGACTCGCAACGGCTAACGGACCCGCAAATCCGATGCGAGCACCCGGTTCGGCGATAATCACGTCCCCGAGCGAAGTATAACTCGCAGTAGCCCCCCCAAAAGTCGGGTCGGTGACAACGGAAATATAAAAAACTCCTGATTTGGTATATTCGACGCAGGCGGCGGCGGTTTTTGCCATCTGCATCAAGGCGAGTGTGCCTTCCTGCATCCGCATGCCACCACTCACGGAAACAATCACTAACGGCAGTTTCTCTTCAAGCGCGCGTTCGATACACCGAGTAACTTTTTCGCCAATCACCGAACCGCAGGTTCCCCCTATAAAACCCACATCCCCAATCGCGATGGCCGTTGAATAGCCCCCGATTTTCGCTATGCCCGAAAGCAGCTCCGATCTGAGTCCTGTTTTCGCGATATCTCTCTCCAGTTTTTGCGGATATTCCGGGAACTCTAACGAATCAATAGAATAGAGATCCGCATCGTATTCCTCAAAACTGCCTGCGTCTACGATGAGGTCGAGTCGCTCGTACGCACGCATATAATGGTGGTAGTCGCAGTGTGGACAGACCTTAAAGTTTTTAATGAACGTTTCTACGACGATCTGTGTGTCGCAATTTCTACATGAGATTGTGGCTGAAGTTTCAGACATTTTTTTACTTAACAACGCGCCCTCAGAAAGCGCACTTCGTGAAAATAGGCGAGGTTAGGAATGCACATCGCATGAATCAGAATCAACGGTATGAAGCCCGTGTGGCATTCCGAATCAACGGTATTCATGCCTTAGGGCATGAACCGGGAGCGTGTACGCTGCAAAACCTCGCCATCAAAACAAATTAGCTTACAAATTTCGGTCTTAAGTCCGCCTTAACGACTTTCTTTAAGGGACCCCCAGGTTGTCGAAAGCTTCCCGCCTGCCTCAACAGCGAGCGCATCCACACCTTGCTCCATAAACGTATTGATTTCATCTTCGCTCAAGGCACGATTCCAGAGACGGACTTCGTCGATAATCCCAGCGAAAACATAGTTAAGGCGTTCGCAATCTTGTCCGATGCGCCATGGATCATCGTTAGCGTTGAGTTTCCCCGGAACATCGCCATCAACTTCTTCTTTGCCATCGATGTAGATTATGCCTTTCTTCGTATCGTTGGTGAAGGCAACATGGATAAATTTCTCAGTGTCCGGTAGACCTGTTGAAATATCAGCGCGGCCCCCTTCGGTTTCAAAACGGAGTTTAAAGACCCCACCTTCACTGAACAATCCATACTGAACTCTACCGCCGCAACCACCGTGGACGGATTTGCCAACGATTTGGCGCGTACCGTTCCAATGCTCTGCGTTAACCCACGCCATAAACGTCATTTCATCTACGTTGAGTTTCGGTGTGCTTTCAACGGTGACAAAAACGTCGCTACCTTCACCGCCAAATTCCAACGCCTTTCCGAATTTTCCGTCAACCCATTCGGGATTGTCAATTACACCCTCATGATCGTTTCCACTAAGGTCTTCCGCTTTGTCCCCATTCCCTTCGTCATAAGGATGGTAGAGCACCAAACCATCCAGAAATTCTGCTGGACCAATAGACATGGCGAACGGCGTTACTACCAAAAGTAGCGCGACAGATAAACAAATAGCCAATTTCATTGCTGAATTTCCTCCTTATAGGTAAAGATAGGGTATTATAACAAACAGCAAAAATATCTGTCAAGAGAAAATAGCGTGTATTTAGGACGCTATAAATCAAACGTTCAGACCCAACTGATCGCTCAATTCCATCAAACGTCTATTAATGCCTGTTTTATCAATCCGATTTCCCTCCACAAATTCTTGGTAAACCGGCAGTAGGGCTTCAGGAATCATCCTCCGAGAATTCGCTTCTCGCAATGCCAATAACCCCATGAACAGCTGCATCTCTGGTGAATATGCCGGTATGAAATCTTCTAAGGCTTGACGGAGATCGGCTTCTGTTAGGTGCTCGCGTTGATGATGTTTCGCCATGTTATTTGCGCGTTGGACAATCAGAAAGAGATCTCGCCAAGTCAATCCATCTGTATCTGGACCGCCAACGAGTCCGCGGAAGTTAATTCCGTCTTCAGTTTGACCTTGGCAAAATATCCTTAAAATTTCCACTCTGCCTTCAGCGATGGGGGGTAGCATAACGAATTTAGTGTCAAAAACGCCGTACTGACGAAATATCTGCGGCATCAGGTCCGGACGGTGCGATGCGCCAACCCATATCACTCTACCGTGCAACGACGCGTCACTGATAGCATTCACGAGGCTTTGTGGAAACGGTTGTCGTTCCTCTGGATGCATACTCGTATGTGGCGGTGCCTGCTCAATTTCGTCAATGAAGACAACAGCGGGTGAAATGCCGCGGATGAAACTGATAGCAGCGTTCAGATTTCGCTCATAAGAGTTCCCGTTTTCGTTGATGTTGATTGTCACTTCGCCTACTTGACTGGCGTAGCGGAGTTGGACAAACGTCATGTTTGCTTCGCCAGCGAGCAGTTGCGCCGCGTAAATCTTGCTGGTTCCCGGTGGACCGAGGAAAAGGACACCCCGCGGCACGCGCCGAAGGTCTCGGTTTTTCATTCCCTCCGCAATATCCCGGATTGTCCACATCACATACCAACCATCTGCAGAAGAGTTTCTCTGTGGATCGCCAAGCTCGAGAACACCATGACTGAAAGTTCTGATGCTCTCACGCCGGTATCTCACAAGCGGTTCACCACCGGCTTTCTGTGCTGCGGATTCTGCCTGTCGAATAACGTCGTGAACGCCGAAGAGATTGAGACCTATCGTCTCGTGTGCCAAAACCTCTCGATCGCTGTCATCGCCGAGCGTTTCACGCATCTGTGAGTCATCATCTGAAATTGCACGCAGATGGTCAATAAAGTGCCGTCGTTGATCGTAATCTGGGAACGGAATTTCTATGACTGGAATCTCTGGGTTGACGGTGAGACTCGGATGGACATCATAAGTGTTTTGGGTCAGGAGCAGAATAATGTGTCTACGTCTTCGTATCTCTAAGTCGGAAGCCCAATTTTGAATTCGACTGAAGAAACGTTGCAAATCATAATGACCACCGCTGCTCAAGGACGGGTCGTTAGGTGCCAGATGTTCCAGAGAATTGATAACCAACCCAACTTTCGCTCTACCCTGTTGTAAAAGGTTGTTCAGTTGCCGTTGTAACTCCTCTGACGGCTCCGGATCGGTGTTTATAAACGGATCTTCATGTGGTTTATCGATTGCCAAATTGGCATTGATTCTCGGACGCTCAGTCTCTGGTTCCTCGTCTTGCGCTGTGGGAATTAGTTTTAGCATCTTCTGCATATTTCGCCGCCGCCCGATATTCGGCCAAATAACGCCTTGTGATGTATTATAGCCGACAACGAGGTCACAGCCTAATGCATTGAGCTGTTCCATGAGGTAGTCGAGGGCAGGCAAGTAACCGTAAACATCGTCGTACAGGAGGTCCTGTACATTAAAATGGAGCAGAAATTCGTGTGCCGAACCCGCGTTGTAATGTCTTTTTACCTGTTCCCAAAACATTTCCTTCTCCAATATGAGATGTTCATTTTTTCTGGTAGGTGTAGAGCAGGCGAGATACAGGAAAGGGGGCGCGCGTGGCAAGCGCGCCCAGATTATTTATTTTAGCGATTGGTTTTGATGTTACCCCAAGTCGTCGTTAATTTCGCAAGCGGATCGACAGGGGTCAGCAAACCTTGTGCACCGCCAATTTCGTCGGCACTCAAAGCACGGTTCCAGAGACGAACCTCGTCTATCAAGCCCGCGAAGACATAGTTGAGACGTTCACAATCCTGTCCGATGCGCCACGGATCGTCGTTAGCATTCAACGCACCCGGCACTTCGCCGTCCACAACTGCTTCAGCGTTAATATAAATCATTGCGGTTTCACCGTCGTTGGTAAAAGCGACGTTAACCCACTCTTCTGTCGCGGGGAGATCGGTTGTGATGTCGGCTCTGCCGCCATCTGTCTCAAAGCGAAGTTTAAAGACACCACCCTCGCTGAATAGACCGTATTGTGTTCGACCCGCGCAACCACCGTGAACGGATTTACCGACAATCTGGCGTGTGCCGTCCCAATGATCGGCGTTAATCCACGCCATGAACGAACATTCGTTCACGTTCAATGCATCTGTGCTCTCGACCGTAACATACGCATCGCTGCCTTCACCGCCAAAGCGAAGGGCACCACCGAATTTTCCAGAATCCCAATCAGGATTCGTAATTTCACCATCATGACCGTTGCCACTCGCGTCCGCAGCGAGTGTGCCTTGTCCCTCATCATACGTATGATATAGGATCAACCCATCTGTAAGATTCGCGGAGACGGATAGCGTGAATAGCATAGAGACTGCTATGAAAAGACACATGA
>VXZL01000576.1 GCA_009845505.1 Candidatus Poribacteria bacterium
GTTGGTGGCGTTGCGTGAGACAACTCTCCCGGCTCTATCGGAAAATCAGCAACCAACGCAAAGACTTTCACTGGCAACTGGCTACCAAACTCTGTAAAAAGTTTGATACGATTGTGCTTGAAACGTTGAACCTTGATGGCATGAAACGCTTGTGGGGACGCAAAGTCTCCGACCTTGCGTTCTACGAGTTTGTTGAGATATTGCGGTATAAGTGTCAAAAACATAAGCGTCATTTTGTTCAAGTCGGGCAATGGACCCCCACCTCTAAACCTTGCTCGGATTGTGGATACCATAAAGAAAAATTAACGCTGAACGAAAGGCAATGGACGTGTCCTGAATGTGGGTCTCACCACGACCGAGACATCAACGCTGCGATAAACATATTGCGGGCAGGGATAGCCGTTCTCTAACGATATGCCTGTAGTATAGGAGACTACAGGGAAACGCCCGCGGGTGGAGACGGAATAAGACGGTGGACTCTCTGAGAAAACCGCACTGTCTACGAAACCGAAGCCCACGCCTTTAGGCGTTGGGTGCTATCACTGAATCTCGCCGCGGACCGTCAGCGCGCTTGCAATAGAGAGGAAGTCCCTACCCTCTTCAACCCTATCGTGATTGTAACTAACACCGAGATGGAGGTTTGCTGTGATATGCGTGCTAATTTTGTATCCGACGCGCAGCGTTGTCTCGTAGCGTTCCGAACGTTCTTCACGGTTGGCACCGAAATTCTCTCTCCGAATCGCCCAGGAGAGGGTGTTGGTTAACTCCAGATCGTGTTGCAGTGGGACTCTACCGAAAAACGGGAGGCGTATCCCGTTTTCTGTCCGGTAGCGGTAATCAACACTCAGATTTGGTGTGACGATAAAGGCGTTGCTTTGAATGCCACTTCGCTGCTGATCTTGGAAAGTCGTACGGATCCCCAATGCTGTTCGGATCTCTTTCCCCCATGTGTGTATCCAACTCAGTGATGGTGTGTGCGCGGCACTATCGCTGAGAGTCGCTTCCTGCGTTGTATTGTCTCGTTTCGTGAAGCTATAACGGAGTTGGAAACTAGTGGTTTCCCGCGCAGTCAGTTTTAGGTCGGTTTCATAAGATTCTGCGTGCGATGTATAGATGCTACCCGAGCTCTTCCGGAAACTATCAGAGGTACTAACGTTTGCCCCAAAGGATGCCCATTTCCATGGATCTACCGAGCTTCGCAACGTGTAACGGTTGCTCCGCCGCGAGTTCGTCCGTTCCTTGGCATCTTCGGCGAGCGAATAAATTTCTATAAGGGACTGACCGGATGCAAGCCGCCGATACGATTCGGTCGCTGTAAAGTTGGCGTTCGTACTCACAGTGAAACTTTTTAGAAGCCGGTTCAGAATCCCATCTTGTTGTTGATTGTTGGAAACCGTTGGTGGTTCGCTATTCGCGGTTCGCGGTTCGCCGTCCGCTGTCTTATCGCGTTCAATCCAATCACCACGTTTTTCTTCGAGTTCTTGGATTTGTGTCTCGTCGATACCATCTTCCCGTAACTGTTCCGTAAGAGTTGTCGGTTGTTGGTTATCGGTTATCGGTAACTCCTTTGTGGCAGATATAGCGTTTTCTCCTGTGACACGATCTGCTGATTGCTGACTGCTGACTGCTGACTGCTGACTGCCATTTAAGAGCCATCCGAACCATTTTTCGATGCGTAGATTCATCCCAAGGCTAACGTTTCCATTGAGCGAAGCATTTTTTTCCTCGCTGAACCAATTCTCACGGAAACTCATCCGGCTTGTGACAGTAGGTCGCATTCCAAGCAGATCCCGGTTGAGACGCGGTGTGAGCGACAAGCGATGTTCGCGCTGCGCAATTGAAAAGTCGGGTTCTATCTCTTCTTCGGCTTCAGCCGTTTCTGGCTCTGTTGCTACGTTACTACCAAAGGGTGCTCTGGAACTGCGATCTTCTCGTCTTTCAAGCGTCCGGCTAATATCGTAAGTTGGGCTTAGGCTGAAGATGTTTGTCGGACTAATATTTAACGTTATTGTACCACTATCTGTTTTTTCGTCCCGATTTCTGCCGTAACCGTAACTGTAATAGGAACTGGAAGTTGAGGCTGTATCTGTCGCGGTTTCCGGCTTTGCGAGTATATCCTCGTGGCGATATTGGGCATTAACGCCGAGTTTTGAACCGAGATCGTAACGAAAACTGCCGGTATAGAGGTGGCTAATTTGCGTTCCCTGACGTTCGTTCCAGAAATCTTGGTAGTTATAAGCGAAGCCGAGGTTTGGAAACGGGTTTCGGTTGAATTGCACAGAAAAATCTCGGCTCCGAATTTCGCTCTTCCCGCTTTGAAAACTACTATAACCGCCTCGCTGACTCTCGGTTTCCGTCTCCTGTTGTCGGATGGCATATCGGACGGGTAACCACGGGAAGAGCGTGACATCTGCATCAATGTTGTAATCGTTGTTCGTCGTGCTATATCCGCGTGAAGAAAGCCGTTGTCTGCCGACTTCACCAGCGCCGCTTTCAAAGTCTTTATCTTGGCTCGCATAACCGCCGCGCAATTTAACGATATTACCGAGACCAACTGACATATTGCCACGCCGCGCCCATCCGGCACGGACGAGCGGATCGCCGAGATGGATCTCGTTCACCCAGATCTCACCGCTAATTTCACGGTCAGTGTTATTACGAATACCCAATAGGATACCACCAATGTTTTTAATCGAGAGTCGCGTGCTATTTCTCCCACGAATCGCGAAGCCATCAGGGTGTCCATCGGGCGCATCGTCTATCGGTTGGCTGTCTGTACTTGTGGGTGGTGTGTCTGCCCCTACAAGAGATGGATCACTGACTGCTGACTGCTGTTCGCTGACCACTACATCGGGATAGGCGTTCCTGTGCAAATCTCGCAGATCGATTTCAATTAATTTCCAGCCGTCAAAATCGATCGGCACCGTATATTCATAGTAGTCTGTCAGATTCTCAAAAACATTGACATCTTCTTCCTGCGTCTGATCAACGAACGGGTCTGAACTATAAAACGAGCTGCGATAGCCGGTACGGACGGTCGGGGCGAGTTGCAAAACAAAGGTTGTATCGCTTTTGTCACCGTAGAGCCAAAAGCGAAGCGTATCGTGCTTGCTGAAGTCTTGTCCTTCGCTTTGCGTTAAACCTTTCAGTTGCTTAGAAGTAACGCCGTAAGATCCTGGGAAGAGGTAGTACTCAAGGCTCAGCGTCTGTTCGCGTTGCTGTTGCGTTTGAAAGCCGAGGGACGTTGCTGTGAATGGATGCAGTTTTTTGAAGAGTTCATTGTCCTCAATGTCAAGATACGCGCTCTGATAATCATCGTAGCTAAAGTTGTCTTTTGTGCCAACGATGAACTTTTCGAGGGTATCCTCGACGATTGTGCTTGTTGAGAGTGTTTCACCTGTAGGTGTAAGCGCAGGATCGCTAAGTGTCGGTTCAATCTCCGGATTGATTTGCGAGGCGGAGCGGGTTATAATTCCCTGTTGCCATTTGTTTCCAACAATTTCGATGGATGCCCACTGTAAGGTGCCTTGTGCGTTGCCGGGTGCGTTTTTGCGCAACCAGAACCGGAAGTGTTGCACGAACACAAGACTGGGGAGCCGCGAACCCGTCGGTGTAAATTTCGAGAGCGGAATACTCAGGAACATCCAGTCATTTGCGTTTTTGCTTTTGATCCACTCATTCGGGATGTCATTCAGGGGGATTGAAATTTCAAAATAGGCATCAGCACCATCGAGTACACCGTCCCCGTTGAGGTCTTCACTGTCGAGGATTTGATTATCTTCACCGACAGAGATGCCCCCCAGGGGTCCATCGTAATTCCATCCTATATCTTCACCGGTATCCAGTGTGCCGTTTCCGCGATATCGGTCAGCCTCTGAGAGATTCTCCAAGTCCAAATCTAAAGCATCAACACTGCCATCCCCGTTTGTGTCAATTAGCGTATCAGGAAGGTCTTCGCTGTCCAATCGCTTGTCTTCATCGGTATCTTCGTTCACTACACCGAGGTTCAAGTGCAGTGTCACGTTATCGTCTCCTTGGACGCGTAGCCAGATTTCGAGGAAACCGCGTTCCGAATAATCTACACCTGATGCGGATAGACCGTTTGAAAAGCCTCCCCATTCTGCAACGACATCTCTGAAATCGTAGCCGAGTTCCATAATGAGCCGTTCTTCGGTCGAGAGGGAGAGCGGTTGGATTGAGGAAGCAGGAACATCCCGATTTCGCATGTAGTTTCCGATCGCTTCGGATTCGTTTTTATCTTTCAGGACAACTCTGAAAACGGCTCTGTTGTCATTGGTCGGTATAACTCGATAATCCGATGGATTTCCAGTTGTCGTTTGGTTTCGTGAAACATAAGGTAAACTGCTATGTTTCCAGTTGTATTTCAGCGTAGGGACTGTTGTCGCTTCCTTTGCACCCTCCATACTATCAATGAGTGCGACCCCTATACTATTCGGGTTATTGTGTGAGTAAGCGGCTTCCCCACTAAAATCGAGGGAGAGTGGGAAGTTTCGCATATTAATAAACGGTAATAGATTGAAGATGCCTGCAATATTGAATTCTCTACCGAAACTGGTGTTTACATTGACGGCTTGTAAACGGTTGGGAACGCCGTTGACATCCGGTATTTCCGCCGGTTTTTGTCCAGTATTCAGAATATAACCCGTCGATAATGCGAATCCTTTTTGAAAAAAAGGGTTAAAGTAGTTAATCATGCTG
>VXZL01000494.1 GCA_009845505.1 Candidatus Poribacteria bacterium
AAGAAGTATAGTTATGCGCCTGGATATCTTGCCCTGCAATATCAGAGATAAATTGCTGATACCTATACGGCTCAGTATCCAGAATCAGACATCTTTTTCTTTTTTGTTCTTCTATACCAAATTTCTTCGCGCCCAGAAAAATTCCCAATTCCAACGGCATATTAAATCGAGGAAAACCGGAAATCGTATCTAATTGTATTCGGGATATATCATGGATTCCATAACGGCAATCCGCAATTATGTTATAGATCTTATCAATCCGAACTTCGCTTGCATCGTCCTCTTCAAGTGCACAACGCGGAATAAAACCACAATCATGGATTGTAAATACCATTGCATCAAACAAGTGCTTGTAAGCTGAATCAAATGGACAATTGATAAAAACATTGTCGTTATAGTGGGCTGATTGCATGGATTCCTATATCAGTTTCAAAGGGTTGTTTCCTACAGTACCTTACAACTTTAGTGTAGCATAGATCTAACGAAAAATCCAATCTTTTCACAAAACTTCTCGCTCAATTGTCTGAAGCAGGATGGACGGGATTTTCAGGACTATTGAAAAAACGACAAGCCTTCTGTTCATAGAAATTCTCGGCGTGTCGGCCTTCTATTTCATCTCTTGGTCAGCTTTCGCTAACAAGAGAATGTTTGATGCCGTTAGGTGCAGAATGTACGCGGCTATGTATTCCGGAACAGCGATTTGGTTGGGCCCCTGCCCATGTCCAGACTGGTTATTGCGAATAGTGGGAACAATTGAATCGCAAATCTATGTTGAAATGTACTCGACTATTACGTTCAAGTATCTCCCGTGCCTTCACTTTCGCATGCGGACGAATGAACGCATGAGCATCGGGCAATACAACCATTGATCGCTGTGCCTTGCTATTGAGATGCCACAAGCACGGATATTCAGCCGTATCAGGACATCCGTCTTCAACATCAAACGCTCCTCGTTTCCCGGGATCATGGATATCCCGATGGTCTGCGCCAAATTGAGCAACATCTGAGAGAAAACAGATTGGTAAGTCGATAGCAGCTTTCTGTCGAGGGAATTGCAACTGTCCATTCGCGAGTTGATATGCCGATTGAATTGCTGTTATGTCTCTAACGCGGGATATAGGCCATCCTACTGCCCCGGATGTCAAGGGTGCCGAAATGGCGAATCCGAGAACATCACCACCAATACGAATAGGATTGCCTCTATTAATACCATCTTCAAGAGAGCGAATATCCCCAATTCCACGAATCGTTTTCCCGATTTCCAGAGCTTCTAATTCACCACTGGGACCCCGTTTAAGACATACAAAAGTCGCACGTCCAATGTTCTTTGATTTTCCCTTCGTTGCGATGACGAGACACTCTGCCATATTAGTATCCGCTGAGAATGCGCAATTCTCAGTGCGGGCATCGGCAATCGTAATAACAAGAACATGATGATATTCCTCTGTCCACAATTTTCGCACCTTCTGCCAACTACTTCCAGTGATTGCTGTAACCGGTAGCACAAACGCCATTGTACCATTGCGTTTTAGCATTCTATCAGCAAGATCAACAAAATCGGGACCCGCCCCAGGATTGTTACCTCCGAGCCGCCGGCCTTGCGCCCGACGCGATGCTTGCATTGCCGATGCTTCCTTTTTGTCGGCGAAAATACTTTTAGGCAGATTAGAGTTGCTATCTGCCCCGCTCCGCGTGTACGGTGGATTCTGAATAACGATGTCGAATTCGCCATGTTTGAATGCGTCACTGAGGTCAGTTGTTTGCGTGCCTTGTCCGGTAGCGGTTTCTGTCGTGCCGAGATTCAAGGGAAGTGTCCCTGCTGGATCACTGAGAAGGTTCAAGGCACCGATGGCATAAAGTCCGTCAGCGCGCGGGGTGCCGTAGGGCATTGTGTGGATACGCGTGCCGCCGATACGAACATCAGGATAGGTACTTGCAATGATGGAGGCAGTCAGATGTGCAGCGTTAGGTAGGATGTCGCATCCGACGAGATTCTTCTCCATCATGTACTGATGAATACTTTCTCCGTTCCCACCTGTTTGTTCATAGAGCATCAGGAGGCGTTGATAGACACCATTGAGGAGTGAACCTGTGCCGCAAGCGAAATCTGCGATTTTTAGTTTCTTTGGATCGCTCTTGAGTTCGGGTAACGCCAAGGCACAGAGGAGTGCGGAGGATTCGGGACGGGTGTAGTTCGCCTTGAGAATTTTCTGAATCGAGCTGCCCGTAATCAGCAGTGAGTTCGCTGAGCGATGGGACAGCCTCTAAATCCGGTTTACGTGCAAGAGAACTTTGGAACACCAGGGCGTTGCTAATAATGAGCATCGCCATTTGCGTTGTCTGGTCACCTGGTTCTTGGACGAGGAGTTCGCCTATCCTTTTACCGATATGGGGTCGGTGTTGGATTGCCCCATTGACGATGACGGCGGCACGGTGAATGCCGTTCTCCAGCACCTCGGCGGCTCTCTCAATTTTGGTGATAGGGGTTGCACCGATGCGGATAGCAGTTGCGATGTCGGCGATACTGCCTTCAAGCCACCCTTTTTTGGGAAATCTATCGGGTTCGTCAATGTTGAGGAGGGCGTACGCGAAGTCATTTGACCTCTCCAAATTCTCGCGGATTTCGTCACGGGGCATTATACGGAATCTGTAGGGGAGGCGGATCGCTATCGCACTGGCAACTGTTTCACCTGTAGCACGGAGGGTTTTGCCCAAGTAATATTCACGCGCCTGTTTTTCGCCGGTTTCATTGGGACCGCGTTTGTAGTCGATTTTCACCTCAACTGCCAGTGGGTATCGTTCGACTGTGCGGATGATTACATCGGGCTTTCTTTGATTTTCAAGGAGGGGTCTTGTCGTTTGTTCGTAAATTCGCCATGTGGCACTCATCGGCATTAGGATTTCGACGCATAGGGTGGTGATGGTGTCTTCGCTGTTAGTAGGCCGTTGGTTCATACATTTTCCTTTTGGCAATGTGGGAACTTACCACTCGGATGGGGATAGTTAAACCGGGCGTGGATGTTCTCCGGCAATTCGTAATATCCTTCTACGGTTAACATGTTCAGAACGGTTCATATTTAACGCCTCAACCGTTGCCCGACCTGTCTGCGTTCGTCCAAGAATAAAAAGAAAATTGTCGTTCCATACGAAATGCCGCTGCCATTTTTTGCGGCGGGGGTTAAAAAGCAAAACTTGCTGGCCTGTTTGTGGATCTTGTGCGCGCGTTTTAGTGTGTTTATGCGTGTTGCACCACGGGCATGCCCATGCCAAATTGGACAGATCAGTTTTGCCTGATGCTTTTCGGGGGAGAACGTGATCGCAATGGAAAGAGGCAGTGCTGAAGTGATCAGGAGCCTTGCAGTATTCACAAAGCCCATTGGCACGTTCGCGCACGCGGCGACGCAAATCTGCGGGGATATGCTCAGAAGCCACCGTTTTCCCCTTTTAATCCGAGTTCCGCCATAATCTGCCTTAATGTCTTTCCACGCATCTGCGCCAAAGTCGTAAGAGCCTCAAGGCGTTTAAGGTTTCGCGCCTCTAAGTCGCCAATCAACTTTTGATATTCCGCGAGTTCGGCCTCGCTCAAAGTTGCATTCTCGCACTTGTGCCAATTCCTGATACCTCCGCTGTTCTTCTTCCGGCAATCGAGAATTTTCTCGGATAGACGCTAATAACGTGGCTTCCTCTGGAAGTTCTCTTTGTCTCTGCCATTCAGCAAACCGTTCGGTGAACTCCCATAGTTCGGCAGGGGTCAACTGCTGAACACCATCAAGCAGATGGTCTACTGTTAATTGCTCGGCTGCTTCGCGAATTGACATAACTCTTCCTCCCGATCAACGTTTAACATTAACACATATTATACCCAATCAGCCTGCCCTTTTTCAAATTTTTTACAAGGATTCATGCCCTCTTTTTACTACCACATCACAGTGCCACCCGTGTTGATGTCCTGCCCCGTCATGTTGGCAGAATCCTCTGAAGCGAGGAAGACGGCTAATGCTGCTGCATCCTCTGAACCGGAACCTTTGTCGCTGTAGCCTTCATCTGCACACCACCTACCGGCGATGACGCTTTTCGGGTTCGTTCGTTGGTATCGCTGGCGTAAGGCTTCTTCATCAAAGGGTTTGTTCATATATTCGGCTCTGCCTTTTGCGAGTTCAAGACTTCTCTCTACGTGCCAACCGGGACAAATAGCGTTGACGGTGATGTTGTAACGTCCGACATCGGCGGCGAGGGTGCGTGTGAAACCGATTACGCCCATCTTTGAGGTGGCATAGGGTGCTCTGTGTGAAAGGGGTTGCTTGCCTGTGCCGGAACTGAAGTTGATGATTCTCCCGTACTTCTTGCGGATCATCTCTGGTAGAACGGCTTTAGAGCAGATAAACAACGAATCGAGGTTAACCTCAAGTGTGCGTCTCCATTCCTGTAGACTCATGTCCCAGATGTCCTTTGTCGGTCCGGCAATGCCGACAACGTTGGCGAGTATATCGACGGTGCCAAACTGCTCAATGGTTGCTGCGACCATTTCGTTGAAAGACTCTTCTTTCGATACATCCGTCTCAAAGCAGCGTACGTCCCCACCGGCGGCTCTGATGTCTGAACCGACTTTTGCCTCCAACTCTTGGACAGGGATAACGTCACAGATGGCAACGGCTGCGCCTTCCTTCGCAAAACGGCGTGCGACTGCTTCGGCGTGTCCTCTACCAGCACCTGTTACG
>VXZL01000165.1 GCA_009845505.1 Candidatus Poribacteria bacterium
TCTAAAACCTTCGTTAAATAAAATGTCCTAAGTGTTTAATATAGGCAGTAAACCATGCCTTTAATCTTTGGGGGTTTTTAATTTATGCGAGGGATAATGCCGAGGTCATCCAGTGTGCGGCGGGATTTTATGCGAAAGAAGCCAAATGGAAGTTCCGCCTTTAAACAATTGGATGACGACGAGCTAACCACAATGGAAGAAGTGCCCGAGGAACTGGAGCGGCAGGCACATACTATGCTTGCGGATGGCGAAGAAATTAAAGTCGCTGTTTCAACCGATCTGAAGTTTGATGGTAACTACGGCAAAGATTGGTTGATTGCTACCGATAGGCGGCTCATCGCTTTTAATCAGAACGGCACTCCAGAACATCAGGTCCAAGAAATTTCGCTTGCATCGGTTTCGGCTGTTGAAATCGTTGAGATGTACGGAAACAACATCTTAAAGGTCCGAACGTCGGACAAAGCCATTGAAGTCGCACGCTACTCGCGCCGTTACTCGCCGAAATTTGAATTGGCGACTCCTGAACTGGAGACGTTAATCAAGGAAGCGAATCCAGAAGCGGAACAAGAGAAAAAGCACCGTCCGCAAGGACTTGGAAAAAACAAACATAAGTGTGAAAAGTGCGGACAACCACTGCCACGCTGGTCAGGAGTTTGTGTCAATTGTGTCGAAAAACGGAAACTCATCTTTCGCCTTATCAGATATTCGTTCCCTTTCTGGCACATTGCTGTTCCTGCACTCGTACTGATGATGATAATCCGGTTTGTTTCGCTTTTACCAAGCGTTCTTAGCCAGGAGATGGTTGATAATATCCTTGTCCCCGCAGAACGGACCATAAGCGGAGGCACATTGACTGCAACCGGTGAGCCGGTCCCCGATCCGACATGGGGGCGCCTTGGCGGTATTGTTGAGGGCATTTCGGGCTGGTTCGCACTGCCAGTTGCTGGAAGTTGGGGACATCTGCTCACGATTGTTTTTCTCATGGCAGGTTTCCGCCTTTTCGCTATGGGGGCTTCTGCTGTCCGCGGCTATATGATGGCGTGGGTCGGTCAGAATATCACGCGCCGCCTTCGGAACGAAACTTATGAACACCTCAACTCGCTTTCATTAGATTTTTACAATCAGCGGGATACCGGTAACCTGATGTCAAGAATCACAAGCGATGTGGCAAGGCTTCGGGATTTCATTGCCAACGGCTTACAAGACATCATCGGCGATTCATTTACGCTCATTAACATCTGCATCATCATGTTTCTCACGAATTGGAAACTGGCTTCGTGGACGCTGATTCCTGTGCCCTGTCTCATTTTCTTCACTATCTTTTTTGGGAAGAAGATGAGCAAAGTCTTTTCGGTGCTCTGGAAACGGTATGCGAATATTAGTACAATATTGGCAAGCACCATTCCAGGGGTCCGGGTCGTTAAAGCCTTCGCACGCGAGCGCTACGAAGTGAACCGATTCAACGAAGAGACATATCAGGTCTTTGAAGGCGAAATGAATGCAGCAAAGTTGTGGACGTTGTATCGTCCGATTATGGAGTTTATTATTTACTCCGGTACGATCCTGATATGGTTAGTGGGTGGTTCGCAGATTTTCGGTGGTGAGTTAAGTCTTGGTGAACTTGTGATGTTCCAAGCACTCATGGGTCAGTTCTTTAGACCGGTCTACACGCTCTGTCAGATGAACGAACGTTTCATCCGGGCTGCAACTTCTGCCGACCGTGTGTTTGAAATCATAGATACACCCCCGAGTGTCGCCGATAAAAAAGATGCGATTACCCTTGAAAATATCAAGGGTGAGGTTGAGTTCAAGGATGTCTATTTCTCTTACGACACAGAAAAGAATGCACTCAACGGGGTGACTTTCCGTGCGGAAGCGGGTGAGATGATTGGGCTTGTTGGACATAGCGGTGCGGGCAAAAGCACTGCGATTAATCTGATTACCCGTTTTTACGATCCCAGTGAAGGATCGATAGAAATTGATGGACACGATAGCCGTGATATTAAATTAAAAGCGTTACGGCAGCAAGTCGGTGTGGTCCTTCAAGATCCATTCCTGTTCCAAGGTACGATCGCTGAAAATATTGGTTATTCGAAACCGGGTGCGACTCGGCATGAGATTATTGCCGCGGCGAAAGCAGCAAATGCACATGAGTTTATCGTCAAGTTCCCCGATGGCTACGATACGATGGTCGGCGAACGAGGGGCTCGTGTATCTGGTGGCGAACGGCAGCGGATTTCTATCGCCCGCGCAATCCTGAAAAATCCGAGAATTCTTATCTTGGACGAAGCGACATCGTCTGTGGACACGGAAACTGAATCGAATATTCAGGAAGCGTTAGAACGGCTCATCCGGGGTCGTACCGTATTTGCTATCGCCCATCGACTTTCCACACTCAAATATGCCGACCGATTGGTTGTGCTGAAAGATGGGAAGGTTGATGAAATCGGCACGCATGAAGAACTCCTTGCTAAAGATGGGACTTATGCGGGTTTGTGCGAAAAACAGATGGAATTGTCAAAGATTCGTGCCTTATAGGTAAGTGTATTGTTCTGGTGTGCGAATTGAAAGCGCACACCAGAAACACCTTCCTTGATATCAAAGAAGGAGGAGCTACGTAATGCAGGAAGCTATAAAGATTACCGATGAGGTGGAATTCCTTGAGGCTGCCAAAATCAAAATCGCACGAAATTCATTTGAAGAACTCACTGTTGAACTTCCTGATGGTACGACTTACACAAATGTGGAAGCAATCCGCTCCTTCCCCCTCACCGATTCTAATAAATATATTTCACTGTTAGACAGCGAAGAGAAAGAGATTGGTATTATTCAAGACATCAAGCAGCTACCGCGAGAGTCGGAGAAGGTTCTCAGGTCGGAGTTGCAAAAACGGTACTTTTTGCCGAAGATTACCAAAATTCACAGTTTGGATGGAGAATTTGGTGTCACACAGTGGGTCGTGGAGACAAACCGCGGTCCCGTTACCTTTGGTATGCGTACTCGATATGATGTCGTCTCTCTTGAGAATGGAAGGGTTCTTATCAAAGATGCCGATGGTAATCGCTACGAGATTGAGAACTATCATCGTTTAGATCCAGATAGCATCGCCTTGCTTGAAACCCAATTGTAGTCCCTATTCTAACAACGTCATATATCTCCCTTCAGACCCGATTTGTAGGTTTCTTGTATCATTTATATAAAGTCCACAATTGCTTGGGCGCCCTATTGTAGCGTAAACTGTTAGTTTGCGTACCACCGCTGCACACACTGATAGTTTATGCTACGAATGTTCGCATATTTTTCAGACCTACTCTATAATACGCTACTACTGGTGAATCTCCAAATCTCACCGGTAACGGATTAGAAGCGGGACTGCTCAATTCACATATATTTACGGAGGTCGTTAATTGGAAAATGTAAGAATTGAACGAATTGAATGGGCACGTTTGACAGGCGAACGTCCCCGGAAAGCTGGATGCAATTCAAGGTTAGGTGAACACGGATTGCATGTTCGTCCGCCTATTGCGCGGATAACCACAACAGATGGGGTTAGTGGCTTCGGGTTCTCCCCGATTTCGCCTGAAAAAGCAGCGGCTATCGTCGGATTTCAACTCAGTGAAGCATTTGACGCAGAAAGCGGTGTCACCGAGGCGTTCAGAATCCTGGAGTACCCGATCTGGGATCTCGTAGGAAAATTAGCACAAAAACCAGTCTATGCGATGCTTTCTGGCGAGAATGGCGCGTTTCGCGCACCGTGCTATGATACCTCACTCTACATTGATGATTTACATCTTAACGACAATGCTGAAGCTGCGACACTTATCGCTTCTGAGGCGTTGGAGGGAAGGGCGCGTGGACATAACGCCTATAAAATCAAGGTCGGACGGGGTGCGATGCACATGCCACTCGACAAAGGGACACAACGGGATATTGATGTCATCCGTGCCGTGCGCGAGGCTGTTGGTACCGATGCTACAATTTTGATAGATGCAAATAACGGTTATAACCTCAATCTCACCAAGCAGGTATTGGGCGGTGCCGCCGACGCAAACGTTTATTGGATGGAAGAGGCGTTCCATGAAGATGCACGGGTCTACGGTATCCTGAAAGAATGGTTGAACGCTGAGGGGTTAGAGACTCGCATCGCTGATGGCGAGGGGGGGGCATCCCCACATCTTGTGGACTGGGCGAAAGACGGTCTTATTGACATCGTTCAATACGATATTTTCTATCCGGGTTTCTCACGTTGGCTTGAACTTGGTCCTGAATTAGATGCCTCTGATGTCGGCACGGCACCGCATCATTATGGTGGTCACTACGGGAATTACGTATCGTGCCATCTTTCAGCAAAGGTTGAACGATTTGAGTTCGTTGAATGGGATCACGCGACCACACCCGGCTTAGACGATTCTGGATATTCCATCTCAAACGGTTATGTGAATGTGCCTGAGGATCCCGGCTTCGGGTTGAACTTGGAAGAAACACCTTACCAGAAAGCGCGAGAAGAGAACGGATTTGAGGTTCGCGCGTAAAGGTTGCCGAGAACTATAGGAGAAACCGAACTATGGCGTACTTAACAGCGGAAGATAAAGCGTTCTTTAAAGAAAACGGCTATCTGGTTGTGCGGGGTGCAGTAGAGCCAGAAGTAGTTGACACTGCGCTTGATAAGATTTGGGAGTCTCTTGACGAGGATAGAAACGATCCAGTGTCTTGGATCCGTAAGGGGTATCGCACTGTTCCTGTCGGTGGTGAAGATGTTATTCGTGGCACAATATACGGAAACCGCGTTTTCGCTATGGGCGAGGAGCTTGTTGGCAAGGATAGGTTGAATACAGGCGGTGGTGCGGGACCACACATCAATTTCCCGGATCCAGACAGAGAGTGGCGCGAGCCACGCGGACATCTTGACGGTTACCACACGCCGACGAACGGTGTACCGAAAGGCGTTGTCGGTTCCTTCACACTCGGCGCGACCGCTTATCTCGACACAGTTGAAAAACAGGGTGGTGGGTTCACGGTCTGGCCCGGTAGCCATCGAATTTGGGCGGAATATTTCAGACACCACGACTTAGATAGTCTCCCCGGTGGTGTTGCCCCGTTCGATTTAGGACCGAGTTATGAATTCACAGGTGAGGCGGGCGATGTCTGCTTCTGGCATCACCAGATGAGCCATACCGCCGGTCCGAACTGTGGGCGTCGGGTCAGAATCGCGCTCATCGGTAGATACCGTCGGAAAGATTTGGACCAAATCAAGTTTGAGACCCCCGACGATATGTGGAAGTATTGGGACGGGATTTCTTGACATACTCTCCCTGCTAAAGCATGGGAGATTCTGGTATCATTAAGGACAGCTTGCGATTGCAAGTCTAACGTTCTCTACTCCAAAGGTTGATGCCCCAACCTTAAGAATGTTAATGGCTGCGTTAATATCGCGGTCGTGATGGGTGTTACAATGTTCACACGTCCATGTTCTATCACTCAATTCAAGAGAAACACATGTATCGCAAACGTGGCAAATAGGAGTTGTCGGTTGCCATTGATCAATGCATTCAACACGCTTGCCACGTTTCTTTGCTTGCCACTTCACTTTTTCCAAGAATGCGTAGAAGCCTATATCAGAGACCTTGCGCCCCCAAAGTCTTTTCATGCCGTCAAGGTTCAGCGTTTCAAAGAACAGCACATCAAACCTACGCACAAGTTCAAGGGCGAGTTTCCAATGGTGATCCTCACGTTGCCTAACCTTGCGGTGCATGCGTGCGTGGTGTTGTCTTGCGCGTTCTCTATTCTGGCTTCCACGCTGTTTTGTGGACAATTGACGATTGGCGGTTCTTACTTCATTTACAGATTCGGTGTAAAAATGAGGCGATTCATATGGTCTGCCGTTAGAACATGTCAGCATTGTTTTGATTCCCATATCAAACCCAGCAGCATGACCCGTCATTGGTTTGATATGGGACTGAACGTGATTGGTAACAACAGACATGTAAAAATCGCCAAGTGCATCTTCTTTGATTGTAACAGTTTTGATATTGCCAAAAATAGGGCGACTCAGATTAAACCGATATGTCCTTCCCATGATCGTCACGTGGTCATTGTAGATTCCAAACCCTTTGTCGCCTGCTACAGGGTCTGCAAACTTGTATCCAGATGGACACATCGTAAACGAGTATGGTTTACGAAACGATCTGAACTTTGGCGGACGTTTCGCGATTTTCTTAAAGAGCCGCTGGTAACCTTCATCGAGACGTTTGAGAACTTGACGTGCTGCCCAAGAATCTAACTCACGCCAGTGTGCAAACATATCTGGATGCGACTTACGCAGAATCGTAAACTCACGAGACATTTCTTTGTAGGAGAGATACGGCAGCCCAAGAGCATATCGCGTGCGTTGCCAACCCAGAAAGTAGTTCCATATTGTGTGTGCGATCCACGTCTTTCGCTTCAGATTGCGATTGCGTGGCGCACGAAAGAGTTTGTAAAGTGTGGTATACATCGTGTTTCCTTTACATCGTGAGACCGAGACGATTCGGTGCGGTGGTACTCCTAAGCAGGAGTATCGTCTCCACCGCCACGATGTAAGAATATTATACCACAATTTTACTATATTTGTCAGGTTTTTTCATGCGCCATGCTGTGGTCTAACACACAAGGACGGTTGTGTATTCCCCAGCTAAAGCAATAGGGTTTTTTTACAACCGAAATGTTTGATAAGTGCAGGTTTCGTGTTTGTATTGTCAATTCTTTTTATTGGCGCGCTGTCTGCGCGCCACATTTTAACTTGCTAAATAATTGGATATCTGTTACGCTATCTTTAGTTCTCTTTTTATCGCGTAGTCGTATTATAGATATTATATTATTAATTTTTTATCAGAAGAGACTGGTTAGGAAACTTGGGAATGGACCTCTATATGAATCCTTCCAAAATCGCCGAAATCATAGGTGTGGAAGAGGACATCATCACCCGAACCTTGGAACGGAGAGATATAGATATTGAATCCTATATCCGAGTCGTTTCTGCTCCTCCTGACAAACCAGGTGCCCCGCCGAAGCCACAAATTCAATTACGTGTTGATGGACTCGCAATGCTGATAAAGAAACTCGCCTATAATATCCCAACAGACGATATTATTGAAAATCTGAGTTGCCAGGTTTTTCATATCACGCACCTACAAGAAACATGCGACAAATTGGAAGCAGAGAATCAAGCACTTATCGTCGAAAATGAGCAACTCCGGGAAAAGATTACATCTTTCCAAGACGAGCGGGGGGATTTGTCTGCGCAAGTGAACGAACTGACAAATCAATTGAGTGAGGAGCAATCTAAAACTTGGGTGAGCCGCCTGCTGAAACGGAAGGATTGAGACACCTCGGCGAATACCGCTAAGTTAGAACGTTCGCAGGTTATCAAAGTATCGCTATGGAAAAAGAAAAACGGAATCAGTTCCTTGCGACTGGGTTCTTCCTGTTTGGTATTGCCTTTCTCTATGTACCAAGCATCTCGATGGTTCCAACTATTATCGCTCAAAACGCTATTTTGCTCAAAGGCATCGCGCTGGTGCTGTTGAGTATTGCCGCGATTTTAGTTGGAACCTCTTTCGAGGACAAGCAGCGAATAGCAGTTATATCCAGTATCGGCTTGGCAGTTGGACTCGGTTTTCTCTATCTACCTGTTCCATCAATTTTGTCAGGTTCGGCATTTCACATTCTGTTTGCCTGTGCTATTGCGTTTGGTATGACAACCGCGGCAAAGCAAACAGCAACTATCGGTTCAGCACTTCTGGCGTGTATTGGCATTGTCTTCCTTTATCAGCCTTTTTTTTCATCACTCGGTGGGACCGCCTTGCATCTGCTTCTACCGGGAATAATTGTGTTTTCGATTGTGTTTTCGCAGAAGACTTTGTGTGAACGTATCTCTATCGGTTTAATTGCGCTCGGTTTGATTGCACTCTGCCAGCCTTTTCTCATGCTATTCTATCAAACTGGTTTTCAATTGTTGCTTGCGGGCTTAACAGGATTCATCGTTGCAGCGCATCGCTGATTCGCTATTGCCACAAAAGCCGAAGCCATCCCAGTTCAGAAGCAATCGTTTAAAAATTGTCAAACAGAAATTCTGCGCCTTCCCCCAGTACGAAAAGCAAAAGAATCGTAATAATCGGTGCCGGTATTGTCGGTGCGACGCTTGGTTACCATTTGTCCCGAAGAGATGATGTTTCTCTAACGCTTTTGGAACGAGGCATGCCGGGATCGGGCGCATCGGGGCATTCTTTTGCGTGGGCAAATGCCTTTGGGAAAGACCCGCGTGAATATCATACCCTCAATCGGCGTTCCTTGGATATGTGGTATCGGTTGGCACATCAGTTTGAAGTAGATATCGGTGTCCGTTACGGTGGTGAGATGCGGTGGGAAAACAGGCCACACCGTGCGGCGCAGCTCCGTCAGCGTATCCAGCAGATACAGGCATGGGGATATCCGTGTCGCCTCATCACGCGGAACGAGGTGTTAGCACTTGAACCACATCTACAACCCGGTGACGTGTTGGCTGCCTCTTTCTCTGAAGCGGATGTTCATATTGAAACGGATACGTTTATTAGGGTATGTCTCCAGTCCATTTATGAATCGGGGGCAGTTGTGCATTCCGAAACTGAAGTCACAGGCTTTGTCCTTCACAACGGTAGCATTACCGCTGTCAAGACCGTTGATACCGAATTTCCGTGTGATGTCGCTGTTTTGGCAAGCGGTGTTCAGACAACTGCGCTCGGATCTCTGGTGGACGTACATATCCCCCAACAGCGGAGTCCGGGGATCGTCATTAAAACGACACCGTGTGCTGAAGTTTTACACAACGTAGCGATCATTCACGCACCTCCGGTGGATGAAAAGCGGCATCAACACCTCCATCTCCGACAACTCGCTGATGGAAGTCTCAGAATCGGGCAGGGTACCCAAGAAGGTATTAATCGTGATGACTCGCAGCAGCACGCTGATGCGCTCCTTGATCGTGCCAAAATTTATTTTCCGGCGATAGGAGATGCAAAAGCAATTCCGACACCGGTCGGCTATCGTCCGATGCCACTTGATGGGTTTCCTATCCTCGGATTTACGAGAGCCGTTCCAAACCTATATATTGCCCTGATGCACAGCGGGGTGACGTTGGCACCTTTAGTGGGTGAAATGGCGGCTCTGGAAATTATTGATGATGTACAGGTAGAGTGGTTCAAACCGTATCGGCTTGAACGGTTTGGATAGATTGTCTGAACCCGGGATTCTGATCAGGATTTTTGTGGTTCGTTTGATTACCATGATGATGAGATCTCCGATAATTATGGTAAATCTGATAATCTTATAAATCATAGTTCAGGCTTTGATAGCGTTCCGTATACACTTTCACAAGATCTCCCTTCCGAAAACCCGGAACAGCCGTAGCACATTCCTGCGCCAAACGTTCGTAATCAATCTCCATTAAGCGTGTTAAGACGGTAGAATCTTTCGCTTTCAAAAGTATCCACTGCTTATTTCGTTCACATCGTTTTTCGTCTGTTTCTCTACGGGAATAGTCTTGCCAACCTTGACACGGTACAGCAAAGTCGAAGGCGTTTTGAAAAACCTTCAGCGCATCTCGTGTGTTGTTGTACTGCCATATCTGAAAATCTTGATGATAAATCGGCAGACGTTTGTATTGGCGCATGTCATGGTGTGTGCTTGCCAGACGCGTCCATATCTGAAATTCCGTATTTACAGAATAAGATTTACCCGTATTGAGATGAAAAGCATCTCTTGGTAGGGGCAATCTACTGATAAAGCGCATGCTCGGGTTAAGCTGTTTGTGGACGATGAATTTGCGGAAATTGACAGGGACAATAAACGCCACAACGTCTGCCAAAGCGGCGGCGTGGTTAAAGAAGGCTATCGCTAATTTACCGCGTTTGCCAAACGGTGGATTGCCTATTATTGCTGTGTCGCTGGTGTCGAATGGGAAGTTGGTGACTGCAAAAAAGTTTTTGCGTTTCACATCATGGCATTTCGGTAAGAGATCTATGCCGAATCGCCTCTGCTTTGGTAGGAGTTTGTAAAAGGCTCCAGTCCCAGCAGCAGGCTCTACGAAAAAGAGGTCGCCGGGGCTCCGGTTCAGGGTTGAAAGCGTGTCGGTGAAATGCTTCCAACACGCCATAGCGACCTCTGGTTTCGTATAAAACTGGTCGAGTGAATTCTGCAAATTGTTCACCTATTTAGCAAGCCTCTGCCAGTTGGGATAGCACGCCAGAATATATTTAGCGCGGCGTTACTCAAAGGGTAGCAACTTTCCATCTTTGACAATCAAGACCTTCGCGTCGTAAATCGCATCACCATTTGCATCAAACGAGAACTTACCGAAGATTGTATCAAAATCTCTGATATTAGCGAGGGCATCTCGAATTGAAGTCGCATCAGTTGATTGGGCATTCGCGATTGCCACCGCCAAAATATGGAGCGCGGCATACGATCTCGCGGCGTAGTTATTTGGTGCCGTGCCGTATATCTCACTGTAATTCTGGATGAAGGCTTGATTTCCGGGTGTGTTGATTGAGGTGTTCCAGTTTATAAAAGTTATCGCACCCTCAGCAGCGGGACCTGCGGCTTGTACATCTTCTGCAACCAATGTACGCATTACAAAGGGAACGGATATACCGAGTTCATGCCCCTGCATTAGGATTCCAGGCTTTTCTGGTGATAAGCTTGAAACAAAAATAATATCAGGGTTCAGTGTCTGTATTCGGGTTAATTGTTCACGAAAGTCGGTATCGCCGCCTTGGAAGGTTTCAGTGGTTAGTACTTCAATACCGCGAGCCTTGAGTACTTCCCGGACTGCCGTATCTCCATCCGTAGAGAAAAGATCTATTTCATCATATAACGTAGCAGCGGTTTGATAGTCCAGTTTTGCCTCTGTCACTTCAATACCGGCAGGAATAAGTTTATCCGTGGTAAGTGAGACGCGAAAAACAAAGTCTCCAATCGCGCTGAGACCACGAGCAGAAGAAGTCGAGCTTATTGCCACAACCTGATTCTCTTGGGCAACCGGGAAAGTCATCTCGGTTTGACTGGAGGTAGCAGATCCGAAAATGACAGACACACCTTCTTGATGGATCAGTTTATTGAAAGCCGCAACGGACCCTTCGGGGGTACTCTGATCGTCTTCAATGATGAATTTGAGTTTCGCGCCGTTGGATTGTGTGCTATTAATCTCGCTAAGTGCTAATTCAAAGCCTCGCTGCATTGGCACGCCAAATGAGGTATTAAGTCGTCCTGTCAGAGGTAAGACGACTCCAACGGCAATTTCCTGACTGGGTTCTGCCATCTGAGGTGTGGCGGGCTGAACAATTTCGGAGACCCGTTCACAAGAAGATAACCCCACAATCAGCACAGTAATCACGAATAAAGACGTGAGTGTTACAATTTTTCTAATGTTCATAAAATTCCTTTCATTGCATATAACATGTCTGCTTTATTTTATTGATGGCACGTAAAGTACCTATTGCTTTTACTTTTCTTAAGTATATCATTTTCGCTCTCAAAATCAAATTAAAATCGATTTGGGGACGGCTATGTGCTTGATCAATTTTCAATTGTGCGGTATATTGTAGGGAATTCAAGCATCAGAATCTGAGATGGAGCAGTATGACAACTGAAACAAAATCACCGATCCGCTGGGGAATTCTCAGCACAGCAAATATCGCTACAAAGGTTGCCCGCGCAATTCATCTCGCCCGGAACGCGGATTTAGTTGCAGTCGCAAGTCGGACAGAAGAACGCGCTGCAACATGGGCAAAAGAACACAATGTCCCCACGGCTTACGGCACATACGATGCGCTTCTCGCCGACGAATCACTTGATGCTATCTATATCCCTTTGCCCCCTTCCCTCCACGCTGAATGGACAGTCAAAGCAGCCGAGCACGGCAAGCACGTTCTCTGCGAAAAGCCGCTCGCCGCAAATGCTGACGAAGCCGTAGCCATGGCAGATGCTTGTCGCCAAAATGGTGTGCAACTGATGGACGGTGTCATGTGGGTTCACCACGAACGCACTGCAGCGATGAAACAGAAGTTAATAGATGACACCCTCGGACGCCTCCGCCGAGTAACTACCGCATTCACTTTCAATTGGGATACAATTCCTGCTGGCAATATCCGGGCAATGAAAGAATTCGCAGGCGGAAGCCTCGGCGATTTAGGCTATTATTGCGTTCGAGCGATTCTCTGGGCTTATGGAGGTATGCCGACACAGGTCTTCGCAACAGCCCGTTATAAAGTAGGTGTTGATTTCAATCTTGCCGGCATCCTCTGGTTTGACGATGAACGTATTGCCACTTTGGATTGCGGGTTTGATACAGCACTGCGGAAATGGTTCGAGGTTGCTGGCACGCGTGCCTCGATTGTCTGTGATGATTTCACTGTCCCTCTATCTGAAGATTCTGCTCGGTTCTGGGTTCACGGACCGGATGGCAATGAACGAAACACTGTTGAGGGTTGTATTCAGGAGGTCACGATGATTGAAAGATTCTCTCAGATTGTGCAATCTGGAAACCTTGAGACGGAGTGGTCGGATGTAGCAGTGAACACAATGCGCGTCTGTGATGCGCTCCTTGAATCACATCAACATGGGGAAATTATCAGACTCTAAGGAGATTCTCTATGAAAATTACAAACATCGAAACTTTTATTGTGGACGCGGGTTGGCGTCCTTGGACTTTTGTTAAGGTAGAAACCGATGAAGGTATCACCGGCTATGGCGAATGTAGTGATGGTAGAAACCCCAATGGCGTAGTGGGAACTATTAAAGACTTTACCCCCTTGCTCATCGGACGCGATCCACGTCCTTACGAGATGCGGTTTTGGGATATGATTCGCGGCTCTCGGCAAAGTCCCGGCGGCATCGCTGCAAAAGCGATCGCGGGTATTGAGTGTGCACTCGTGGATATTAAGGCGAAAGCGTTGGGAATCTCCGTGGTCGAACTTTTCGGGGGACCGACACGTGATGATGTGCGGGTCTATTGGTCACATTGCGGGAGCTCTCGTGCGCGTAATTACGAACTCATAGGCGTTCCGCCTCTAAAGTCGATGGATGACATCGCAGCGTTAGGTCGTGAGGTGGTCGAAAGAGGATTCACAGCTCTCAAAACTAATGTCATTTTTCCCGGCGGCACGGCATCTGTCCATTTTGGCGGCTTCGGCGGCGGACCGGGGACGACTGATGGGAATGTATCATCTCAGGTGCTACGGCATATTGAAACTTTGATCGGCACCTTCAGAGAGGCAGTCGGACCCGATGTCGGTATCAATCTCGATTTGAACTTCAATTTTAAGCCAGAGGCATGCATGCGGATTGCCAAAGTACTTGAACAGTTTGACATGTTGTGGTTGGAGATTGATATGTATGACCACGAGGCTATCCGTCAAATCAAAGATTCCACAACGACAAAAATATGCACTGGCGAAAACCTCTATTACATGCGTGAGTATCTACCTTATTTCGAGTGCCGTGCTGCTGATGTCTTTATGATAGATGTGCCGTGGAATGGATTCGCGCCTTCAAAGAAGATCGGGGACTTAGCAAACGTGTTCCAACTTAACGTTGCACCTCATAATTACTACAGCCACCTCGCCACCCACATGAGTGCGAGTCTCTGTGCTGTCCTGCCTAACGTACGTATTATGGAGATTGATATTGACGATGTTCCGTGGAAGGACGATTTGACGACTCACGTTCCAGACATTACAAATGGCTACATGAAAATACCGACGCGTCCGGGGTGGGGCACTGATCTCAACGAGGAAGTTGCGAAAGCACATCCCTGGCCTGATCGGAGAGGGGAATGGTAAACGGCTGCCGTGAGGTTAGTGTAAAATGGCGACATCATCGGCACTATGGACAGGGTGTGGACTCAAGTTGTAATTGCCATCCAACGAAATATCGTCAACCCTGATGACTTCTCCTGAACTTGCAGACTGGTGCATAGCGAAAAACGTTTGGACGACGTGTAGATTGCTGCGTCCGTGTGTGATAGGCTTCTCTCCATTACGTAGACACTCCAAGAAGTGAGCCATCACATTCCCGAAGGCATCAGGAAACCATGTCCCCTCTATTGACGGTTTGATTTCGCGGACCTCCGGTTCCGTGAGATGGACGGTCATGTCCTCACTGTTCCCGTAAATTGCCCCTTTAGTCCCTTGAATGCGAATTTCCTCGTGTGGGTGTTGCAAGTTGCGTCCGGGGTTGGCGAGGAACGCCCAGTTACACGAAAGCAAGCCTTGAATACCACTTCGACTTGTAAAAAGGGCAACAGACACAGTTTCGCCTGCTTCAATAGACCTGTCGTGTCCATGTGCTTGACAATAAACACTCTCGTATTCGCCGAACCATTTATAGACGAGTCCGATGTGATGCACTTGCATCGCTGGGATCAAATGGCGTTCGGGGAACTCGGTGTAGAATCCATTGCAGGTTATTGAGACATGATAAATCTCGCCGAGGTGTTCAGCGTTGATGTAGGGTTCAATGGCGAGGAAGCCCGGCACGAAGCAGGAATTCTGGTTCACCATAAGCTCCACGTTGTGTCGCTCACAGATCTCCACCATTTCAACGGCTTGCCTCATCGACATTGAGAACGGTTTTTGGCAGAGGATATGTTTACCTGCTTCAGCAGCGGCTTGGACGATAGGGGAACGGATCCACGGCTGTACTGCCATATCAATCACATTGACATTGGGATCAGCAATCAGGTCGGTGATACGGGTATAACGTTTATCAATCTGAAACTGCTCTCCAACCTCGTTAAGACGTGTGATGTCTTTATCGCAGATCGCAGTAACTTGTAGATTTTGACGTTGATAACCGAGTAGGTGCTGTTGTCCGATACCCAGTCCAATTAAACCGATGCCAAGTTCTTGTTTGTCTGTCATTGTGGCGATTATCCTCTAAATCAGACTATGGGATAATTATATGCCCAATCCTTCGTCAATTTCGCGCTGATACGTATTGATGGATTCATTCAGCATCTCGTCCAGTTGAACGATCTGACCGGTTGCGCCAGACTCAAGTATAGCATAGGAGACAGCAACCGAACGGGTGCCTTGATATGCATCAACCTCAACTTCACCATTTCCAGCAATAGCTTCAGCGAAATCTCCATATTCAATAGCGATAATCTTCGCGTCAATTTGCGTAAACGGCAATTCATAGTTCCACAACCGATTGCCACCGAATAGATCTGTTGTAACAGCATCTAAGTGAAAATCCGGAACGAGATCCAAGAGTCTTTCGTCGCTGAGTGGTTCCTGTCCGTCAATGTTAAGGGTGATAAGTCTACCGCTTCGGTCTCCAGGGAGCGTCATAGAGCCTTGGGATCCGTGAATTTGGCGGAGCCAGCCCCCTTGTCCCCATGCGGCGTGCTCCTCAATATATTGCCCGACAACACCACTTTTGAAAGTCAAGGTTGCATACGCTGCGTCTTCTGCAGTTGCTTCAAATTCAGCAGGCATCTCGCGTTGCCATTTCGTATAGACCCCCGATGGGTTAGAACCAGACTCACCGGTCACCGCTGCAGCGTTGTACCGGATGGGTTCGTGGAGCCGTGTTTGTGCGTAGACGGTATCAACTTCACCAAGTAGATACTCAATCATATCGGCGTAGTGAACACCGACATCCAGCAACACGCCGCTCTGATCCTTCTGATGTCGCCAGACGGAGATGGTCATACGGTTTGTGCCGCCGATTGCATGGTGGATGAGAAAGCGCGGCGTGCCGATGACTTCGACATCAAGAAGTGCCTTCGCAAGTCGATTAATTGGGTCGCGCCGATAGTTTTCGGCAACACTGAGGATTGCATCGGATGCGTCAGCGGCACGTCGAATGAGGTTACACGCTCGGACGGTCAGACCCATCGGTTTTTCTACCATGGTATGCCAGCCGCGTTCAAGTGTTTCTATGGCGACAGTATGATGGTACGGCGGCGTAGTCGTCACGTCCACGGCATCTACACCGACTTCAGAAAGTTCTTCCAGGCTCCCGACAACAGCCGGTTTTTGACCGAAACGTTCTTCGGCTTGTGCAGCGAGAGACTCAGCATTAGCGAGGACCGGGTCACACGCGCCGACGAGGTTAAACCGGGTCCATCCGGCACGATGGAGTTCCGCCAATCCGTACATGTGTCGATGTCCCATCCCACCACATCCAACGATTGCCAATCTAATTTTATCCATTTTCTTCCCTCGCAGCAGGAGAGTGCTTCACGGCGCACGCTCTCTAATTATTAAGTACTGCTTCTAACCGTTTGAGATCAACTTCCAATTGTTCAGGATTATCACGGTAAAGTTGGGAACGGGTTATCACTTTTTTTGCGTATCTTTTGCCTCTGCTAATAAGAGTACCGCGCACCCGGACCCTACCAGGTCCAACATTGTAAGCACCAAGTGTCAGCGTTAAATCACCGCTGTATTTCTCTAAAAGTCTCTTGTAATAGGTTAAACCGGCGTGCAGGTTTTTGGTTGGGTTAAAACGTTCATCTATGTTCGCGTTCTGGGTTGGTTTGCGTTTATTGGAGTACTTTGGTACCTTGAGTCCAAGTTCCTGCGCCGTGTGAGGCATCATCTGCATTAAACCGACTGCTCCACTTTTAGACACAGCGAGTGGGTTAAAGTTGGATTCAGCGTAAACGATAGCAAGGAGGAGTTCTACATCAACGTTATATGCTTCTGCAATCTGAACTGCTTTGTATTTTGAGGGGGTTTGTACTGATTGTTGCGTTTGAATTATCTCGTTCGCTGTTTTTGGGTGTATTGGGGTCGTTTCTTCGAGATGAGGCTGCTGTTTTTCTGTCTGAATTTCTGGTTTTTGTGAAATAGGTTGCTGTTCGCCAAAAGACATGCCGAACGAAACGAGGTGTTTATATTCGAGAGCTCCGTGGTTGAGATAGGTGTAATGAAGCTGCTTTCCGAGTTGGTTGAGTGAAAATCCAGCACTCCATGATTGCGCCAGGGCATTAGTGTTAAAGGAGAATGCTGAACCGACTCGAGCGGCGATCGTTCCGTTTCCGATTTCTAGGCTCGTGCCGAAGCCAGGGTCGGTGATGTTTAATCGGTTGTGCCATCGAATGATGGGGTGGGGTGTTAGGGCTGCTCCGAGAGCAAGCTGCTGGTCAAAAGTTTGCAGAATCTGTCCGCTTTCATGTCGGATGGTTACACCGGAAATGTCACGGAATCGCATTCCGACTGTCAGATAAGGATTGAGTTCTGTCATCATACCGATGTCATAATTTTGTGCCCAGCGGCTGCCGTAATAAGGGGCCCGACTGTATCCGGTACTGGCACCGAGTTGGAAGGGTCCCAGTTTTCTTGCATAAGAAAAGAGGGCTTGGTTACTGCCGAGTTCAAAACTGCCGATTGGGTTGGAAGCATGTTCTAACAGAAAGCGGTCGCCGCCATTTAAATCAAGGAAATTTATGCCAAACGTCCCGATTGGGTTGATCGGATATGCGAGGGAGAGTGCGCCTTGTGAGAGATCGTAAATCAGATTGCCCCGTTGAAGTGTGGCGAGTCCTGCGGGGTTCCAAAGGGGGCTTGTCGCGTCATCTACGGTGCTAATAAAAGCTCCACTCAACCCAAGTCCCCGTGTGCCAACCTCAGGTCTCAAATTGAGCGGATCTGAGAGTGTATCTTTTTCATTGGAGAAATACAAGAGTAAGAGAAAAATAGGGACTATGAACAGCCAGCCTCGTTTACTGTATGCTAAGATACTGCGTTGGTTTTTCACTTCTGCCTTTGTACCTAATTTCAAAATGTAAGTGAGGTCCTGTCGAAATCCCTGTATTGCCTGAAAGACCGATTACCTTTCCTTGAGATACCCACTGTCCACTTTTTACTTTAATACGCGATAGATGTCCGTACCACGTTGTAAAATCATCTTCATGCTCTATGCCGACGACCTTCCCATAGCCGCCTTTCCGTCCGGCAAAAATCACTTTACCATCTCTGGATGCATAGACGCGTGTCCCCGTAGCCGCGCGGAAATCTATCCCATTATGCATCTGGTAGCGACCCGTCACAGGATGAGGTCGGTAGCCGTATTTTGAGGTCACGACTAATGGAACTCGGAGTGGATTCGCGAAAGTAAAAGAATCCTCACCGTTTGGAATCCGAATTCTTGTGCCAATCTGCAAGTACTGGGAACGCGCAGAAGAAATTCCATTGACCCTTTGCAGATCCTTTAATTCGACGTTATAGCGGCGCGAGATATTCCATAAAGTATCACCTGCTTTAACAAAATACCAAGTGTCCTGAGTGGATGTTCCAGGAATCAGCAATTTTTCCCCGATTTGCAACCGCTTGGTTAACTTAATCCGGTTGGCTTGGGCAATTGACTTAAGAGGTACTTTGTATTTCCGGGAAAGTCCCCACAACGTATCTCCTTTTTGAACCAAATGTTGCTGCCCACCTGCATTTGATTTTGTCCCAGCGAGTGCGACGATAAACAAAACAGTTGTAAAAACGTGAATTAAATTTCTCTTCATTTCATGTGATACCCTAAATGTAAAATAAAGGCATATCCTGTCAGCGTACCAACTAAACTGTTAGCATATTTCCACAGGATTGCTTTTATTAACTAATTTCTGACAGTCAATAAGACTGTTTTGGTTTCCGAAAAAATTTGGGTATCGGTATCAATGCCAGAAGTTCCCACTGAGACCACTTCGCTAATTACTGTCACAACGAGTTGGATAACCTCAACTTGGACGTTTTCCCCATTTAGCGTATCAGGAGCAGTCCAAGTGACTGCATTTTCACTGGGTGTGGAAAGTTCGCCATGTTTGGTAATATTCAGCCAGTTCAATGTGACACTGGTACCTCTAACCCCTTTCACCGAAGCCGTAAGTTCCGTTTCTTCACCTGGCATCACCATTTTCTTTGTAACGGTGATAGTTACGTCAAGATCGGTGATTTGCCCCGGTTCTTCCAGGTCTTGGTTTTGTGTAAGTTCAACGATATCGCCGCTGGTTTCCGCGTCCTGTGTTGTGGTATCTACATCTGATACTGGGTTGTTTAGGTTACTACCACCACAGCTTGCTAAACTTAATACAAAACCAAGTAGGAGAATGCAAAAAAATATTCCAAGGAATTGAGATGCTCTCATGACACCATCCTCTCTTCATATTCAGATCTGGCAAAACGTTTGTATGTTCTGAATCTGACAGAATCGACGAAAAGGTTTCCAAACAGCACATAATGGCAATTTCGTCGTTTCTGTGATTTTATGTGCATTGCCCCCGTAAAGTTGCCCTTGATTTTCCAAGACAAACGCACATATTGAACCCTTAATCGTTCAAAAGAACTTTGTTGATACAAACGAATATGAAGAGAGTAGGTTACAACAAAAAATCAAACAAATCGCACAGTAGTAGATGTATCGGACACTAAGAGGTTAGGCTGGGAGGATTAATCCCAGCCTGAAGAATTGTTATTTTCCTATGTTTTCCATTTGTTCACGTAAGAATGCGATAATGTCAGCGATGTCTTGGTCACTAAGGATGTCTGAGGCATAGAACGGCATGAGAGAGCCGCCGCCTCGAATCTTAGTAGCCCAACGCGCCATCGTTGCATCAATATTACGGGGTGCTCGAGAACGGATGAGTTGCGGACCGATTCCAGCTTTCTTAATCGTTGGGTGACAAGTGATGCATGCGCGTCCGAAAAGTTGCCAACCGTTGCTCGTGTCGCCACTCATGGCAGCGATTTTCTCACCAGCTGCTTTTTTAGCGTCATCGTCAAGCATGGCAATTTCAAACTCAGGTCCCTTGTTGTCCCCGGAAATAACTTCAAAGTAAGCCATAAGTGCTTCGGCATGTTCTGCTGGAATTGCGGTAGGATTGACTTTATCGGGGGGCACTCTCTGCAAGAAGTGTTCATAACAAAAACCGCCGCCACCGGCTGCACGTGCAAAATCCGCGCCTGTAATCATCCCGCCTTTTGCCTCTCCACGATGAGGGACACCCACCACACTATGTCCTGCCCGGATTAAACCATCTGGGTTTGCCGTGTCATCGAAGTCGGCGTGACAATTTGCACAAGCAAGTCCAGTCGCTTTTGACGGATCGATTGTGCCTTTAAAGGTTGGATCGTGAAAAAGTTCTCGCCCCAGCTGCGCTTTATCTGACATTTGGGCTTGTGTAAGAAGGACAAGCACCATGATTAAAACGCCACAGAGGCTCAAGGAAATGAATTTACGCATCATAAACTCCTTTTAAGCATGCATTTCTTTAATATTTTACCAAATATTCCACTTGTTGTCAATAAAAAAGTGCATTAAATCAGAGTCATTCAATTGTCGTTTTTTCGCATTTCCGCGTAGGGATCGCGAGCACAGCTCGCTCCTACGGTGAAGAGATATCAGGCAAAAATTGAAATTATTGGAAAATTGAATGCCTCTGACATTAAATGGAATACTGAAGGGTTGGACCGCCTGAATTTGCTATATGAGGGCGTTTAAAGTGATTCTAACACGGCGATATAAGGCAAATTTCTATACTGCTGTGCATAATCAAGACCATACCCAACCACAAAGGCATCTGGAATCTCGAAACCTATATAGTCAATAGCGACAGGGACTTGACGTTGGGAAGGCTTGTTGAGCAGTGTGCAGACTTTAACGGTTTTCGGTTTTAGGGTCTGTAGATGTTCACGGAGAAATTTCAAGGTAGATCCAGTGTCAACAATGTCTTCTACAATAAGCACATGCCGTTGTTTGAGGTAGTCGCTGCCGCCTTGAATAAGTTCCATTACTGAGGGTTTCGTATTATTGTGGTAGCTCATAAGTTGCACGAATTCAAATCGGAGTTGAACTTCTCTGGCTGGATTTTCAAGTTGTGCTCTAAAGATAGCACGTGCGAGATCCGCGAAGAATAGGACACTGCCCCGAAGCACACCCAGCAGAACGAGTTCTTGGTTTTTGTAATCGGTGACGATCTGGGTGCCAAGTTCATGAATACGATTCTGAAGATGTGATTCGGAGATCAAAACAGATTCAGGAAGAGGATTCGTTGCTGACATAACGTAGGTAAAGATATTGCTGCGTACTCGGTTTAATCTTGAATGGTTCACAGGTAGTGTAACCGATGAGCCACAAAACCTGATCCCCGCAGACGAGTAGTGGCATGCTATCGCGGGTGTCGCGAGGGACCTTGGCATCTATCAAAAAGTCCTTAATTTTTTTTCTTCCTTGCATACCATAAGGTTGAAATCGATCGCCTTCTCGTCGATTACGGACTCTGAGTGAAAGGGTATCTCCAAAAACTTCCCTTAGTTTTTCATAATCAAATATTGCTTCAAGTTTGCCATCTGGTAGTGTGAGTGTCTCATGAGACGAGACCTCGCCGACTTCTGCAGTTATCTCGGCTTTTAAAGCCATAATAAGTGTTTTGCCGGGGACAACAAGCGAATGGGTGAAACTGTTCGATTCGCCGGTGGGCGAAGGTTCAGCACTCGTGCATCTCTCGAAAACGAGATGTTGATATACTCGTCTGAACCGTAAACTGTGCGGGAGTGCCACGGCGGTGTTAGGTGCGTTCCCTTCGATAAGATTTAGCATTGCTTCATAATGTACAAAGTAGAGATCGTTCATATCACCTAACATTTCAGTGACACTTTGTCGCAATACACGTCTCTGTAACGCGATGTGATACTCTCGGAATTTCGTTCTGTTGAGGACGATACTGTTTGGTACTGCAGCCTTATCCGTGTCCGATATCCGACACGCCTCGAACGCTGCGAGTGCAATTGTATTGAGATATTCCGACTCAGCACCTAACACATCGGCAGTACGGGTTAATCCTGTTCTGATGTTCGGATTATAGTTGTTTTCAAGCAGCGGTATCAGTTCATGACGGATACGGTTGCGAAGATAACGTTTATCCGTGTTGGTTGCGTCGTGCCGTGGTGTTACACCTATGGAAGCGAGAAATGCCTCAATTTGCTGGCGTGTAGACCCTACAAGCGGACGGATAATCTTAAGGTCTCTCACGGGGGCAATGCCTGTCAGTCCAGTGGCACCGCTGCCCCGAATGAGGTTCATCAAGACCGTTTCGGCGGTATCATCCTGATGGTGCCCTAAAGCTACCTTAGTGGCTCCGACTTCTGTACAAACAGTGTCGTAAAATTGGTATCGCGCCTTGCGACCGGCGGCTTCTACTGAGAGTTTCCACTTTTTCACCAAACGAGGGACTTCGGCGCGTCGGACGGTACAGGGCAAGTCTAATAGAGATGCGTGTTGTTGGACAAAATCGGCATCAGCATCAGCGTCAGGACGGAGGCAGTGATTTAAGTGCACAACATGAAACCGACAGTTGAGTTGTGTGTGTAAGGCGTGCAATCCATATAAGAGTGCAAGCGAGTCGGCACCGCCTGAAACAGCAACGAGCACTGTTTCGTTGGGTTCAATCATATTGTGTTGCGAAATGAGGCGATGCATCTGTTGGACAAAGTTGGTTGTCATAAGGCGTGCCTATTTTTGACGGCAAGTTTTGGCTTGCAAGCGGCACTAAAAGGACAATGCCGGTGCGGAGAGTCGAACTCCGGACAGCACGATTATGAGTCGTGTGCTCTACCACTGAGCTACACCGGCACTTTTCTGGATAGGTTTACAAACTTTATCCGAAAATCTACATTAAGTATAACACATAAGAGAAGAAAAGTCAAAATTTAAGTCGTATCCGATACGCTACCGAATCCGAACATCCGTTTTCAGTTGTCCCCAGCGCGTTGCAAGTTTACCATTCGCCTCAACTGCAAAGGCTGGAATTTCTTCGCCGTTGATGGTGAGATTGTCGTAATGGACATTTGCCGAATGGGTAATAAAGCCGATGCGTCCACTGTCTCGGAATTTTGCATCGTCTGCATCGTCAAATAGGAGTTCATCATCAATGAAACATTGGTAGTTCTGCCCCTCTGCGACGACCTTGAGGCGATAGGTCTCGCCAACTTCCGGTTCAACCGGTAGAGGGGTTGCGAGGTGGTCCCATTGATTCTCTTTCCAGCGTGAGAATTGGCATTTATGCTGGTCGGTGCGGATCCAGTATCGCATGGCGTTGTCTCCGTTCGTATCGGCGCGAATGAGCAAACCTGCCGCATTTATACCCACATTTTTCACCAAGGTTACATCCACTTCAACGGTATAATCTGTCCAATCTTCGTCACCGAACATCGTTTTGGCGTACTCTGCGCCAGAGGTTTCGGCATAAGCATCTTTCTCTATTTTCCACTCGCCTTTGACTTCATTCCAGCCGTCTGGAAGCCCTTTGTCGAAATTTTCCTGCCATACGCCTCCGGTGGCAGTTGAGGTTAATATGGCGATCATGAACATAATGGAGACTACATTTGAATAACGCATCGGTTCCTCCAATCTACCCGTTTGCGGATAGAGACTGTTTAATATCTATCTGTCTCATTGCGGATTTGCTGAAGGCTCTAACAACTCACTATTCGTTTAAAAAAACAGACCCTGTGATCGTGTTCTCTGGCCATCCACGATTATCTTACCACGAAGCAGAAAGAGATTCAAGAAAATCAGATATCAGATCGAAGTGCATCAATTGGTGAGAGTCGAGAGGCACGCATCGCAGGATAAAGTCCAAAGCCAACACCTATCACCGTGGAAAGGCATACCGAAATCAGTATCCACGGCAGAGATAGCACTACTGGCCACTTCGGTACAATAGGGACAAGTTTCACTGCCAACGCTGCCATTCCGTGTGCTGAGAGATGACCTAAACCGATGCCGAGAATCCCACCGCAAACACATAAACTAATCGATTCAGTGAGAAACTGCCAGAAAATGTCTCGTCGTCTGGCACCGACTGATTTTCGTAGACCGATCTCACGTGTTTTTTCACCGACCGAGACGAGACAGATGTTCATGATGCTAATGCCGCTGACAAATAACGAAAAACTTGCGATGCCGCCCAAGGCGATTTTTATCACGCTTTCAATGTGGTTGAGTCGATGCAAGCTGCGTCGGGGTATCCAATAACCGACAAAATCATCAGTGCCTCTGTGTCTTTTACGCAGCACTTCCCGAACAGATTCGATAACATTATCAATCTCTGCTTCTTCTTCAAAAAAGATGACCATTCTTTCAATATAACGTCTTCCAGAGAGCCTTTGCTGGTGGGTTGTCAGCGGGACACAGACGATGTCATCCAGGGACCCGTATCTGTGGAGACTTCTACCCTTAGGTGCCATGATACCGACAACACGACACCGAACAGGTGGCTGCCGCCGTAACTTAATTTTCACTTCATGTCCTAAAGCGGATCCCTGTCCAAAGAGGTCTATAGCAGCTTCGGCACCGAGGACACACACTTGTGCTGCAGTATTGATATCGTTTTGAGAGAAAAAACGCCCTTGCTGGATTTGCCATCGCAGTCCACGATCATAATCTGCTGTTACACCCTCCACAGGCAGGTGGACTTTACTTCCCTGTCTATTGGTAAGCGTTCCATAATATCTATCGTTTTTTGGCAAAACGAAGGTGACATCTGGGCATTCTGCTTCAATAGCGTGTACATCTTCAAATTTATAACGCTCGGTTGTATACCGTAAAATACGACTGCGTCTCCAAATAGCGAAGCGAGTCCAGAATTGTATTTGGTTAACTCCACCGAATTTATCAATATCTTCCGCGATAATTTGTTTCGCACCGTCCCCGATCGCTATCATGCATAACACACTGGCAGTTCCGATGAGGATACCGAGTATAGACAACACCGCGCGGAGTCTATTTTGTAGAATATGGATGATACCTGCAGCAATTGCATCATGGAACTTCATGAGAATAAATACTCCGTTTATCGGTTAGGCTAGTGAATACGAGCGGAAGGGACCACTCGCGGAATGACACAAGATATGGAATCCCTCCAGTTATTCGTACCTGCCCTGCTTTTTCTTGCCATTCATCTGGATTGCTGAGTGGATGTGCTGTTTTCGACATAAGGAACATAAGGCGTAAATGCTCATCTGTATTTCGGAGCTCGTCGGCATCAAGTTCTACAAGGAGAACTGCATTTTGAGGGAGCTTCGTTTCAGCATAAGTCGCAATCTCTGCCAATGTTTTTGTACTTCTGTTGCGGGATGTAATTTGCCATGCGCCGATTATAGTGTGAACACCGAGGATAAATAGACTTGTGATTGTAATAATTGTACTAACTCGAAAAATTAACGCTTTGCGTCCTTGCATCCATAACAAGCATCTATTTACCGCCTCACCAAAGAGTAGGAGGAAGGCTGGCATGCCGATGAGCGTTGCTGAGGGCGTTTTTGTTGCCGCCAAGAGATGCGGAATGAGCACGCCAAAACCCCAGGCATAGGTGAGTGTCAATCCGATGTTCTCTTCGGAAAACAATTTCCAAAATAAGACCAGTGTTGCTAAACATACTGGAATATAAAAGATGCCGTAAAGCCTAGGACCGTAAACCAAGATGACCTTGTGCCAGGGCCCAGCCCAATTCTCAATGTCTGTTGTTAGATGAAGCCATGTGTATAAATGTTCGTGTCGAAATTCAACAGGGAACTGAATTGCTGTCCAAAGCGTCCACGGTAGTGCTGTTAGCAGAAATACACCTGTTAATCCAAGTACGTGTCTCCCTCGAATATGGATCTCCGTTTGCTTCGCCATTCCAAGCGCGGGAGCAATCCACGCTGTCACGACTAAGCCTGTTACAATCAAAGCGAGATACGATTTGCTGAGAAAAGCACATCCCTGTCCAAATCCCGCCAAAGCGAGTTCCGCCCATTTTCTTGTGCGTAATGCTCGCACGAAAAAATAGATCGCAAATTCTGTCCAAAATAAAAGAGAGATGTCAATAGCATCACTGAATTGATAGCCGTGTATTAGCCGCATCAAAAACGGAGAGAACGCTTGAATTGTAGCGGCGATAAAACCTGCCTGCCGACTCAAGAGTTCCTTACCGATGAGATATGTCAACCACACCGCGAGCGTGCTTAAAATCACAGATGGCAATCGTAGTGCCCAAGTATTAACCCCGAACAACCAATAAGAGCATGCGATCTGCCATAACCCGAGAATCGGTTTATGCAACCACACGTGGTTGGCACCCCAATCAAAGGCGAAGGTTGGCAGATAAGGAGTGTCAATCAGCGTGGGTTTGAACGGGTGATTGAGAAGATTTTTCGCAACGAGTGCGTGACAACATTCATCCGCTGAACCGAGAGACGCGTGTCCAAGATGGCGGAACTTCAGTAAACTTGAGGACAGAATTACCATGAGAAGCAGCAGGTTGTAGCGCATTTGTTTCTTGTTGAATCAATAGGAAATGAGTTGATAGATAGTTGTGTTGCATATCCTATAGGTAGGGTGTTATGTCCCATAATAGAATAGTACCGTCAAAGCTTCCGCTTGCAAGCAGATGTCCATCAGGTGAAAAAGCAACAGATTCCACATCACTCTTATGGCCCGAAAATTCAACGACGAGTTTTCCGGTTTCCACATCCCAAATTTGAATCCTATGTTCTGGCCATGTGCCTCCGATGGCGAGTCGCGTGCCATCTGGTGAAAACATGAAAGATTCAATCTGCACTGTGTCCAGGGTAAAAACAGTCTTCCATGTTTGCGTACACCATAGGATAACGGTTTCCCTTGTGCTTGTGGCAAGATGTGCTCCGTTTGGAGAAAATCTAACTCGGTTGATGACATCAAAGTGATTCAGTGTGGCAATATTTCTACTTGTGCTGATATCCCAGACTTTGGCAGTTGTATCAATAGCATTGTTTCGGGAGTAGAAATACTGAACTGTACCATCTGCTCTTGAACGAAACCTATATAACCCTCTAGGATTAAGTGTACTCCTGTCCTCATCCTTTTGGTATTCCCAGTTGCGCCCACCACCACTGACCAGAAGGTTCCCATCTGGTGAAAACGCGAGATCATTAATTTCCCCTGTATGTCCCTCAAGGATGCAAACCGGTTTTTGGGTGCCTACGTGCCAAAGCGTGACTCTTTTATCCCAACCTCCAGTTGCGAAAAGGTGTCCATCCGGCGAGACTGCAGCAGAAATAATAGGCGTTTTTGAGGTAAAATTTGTAAGTGTGTCCTCGCTCCATAATCTAACTATGTCATATTCGTCAGTATTCAAAAAACTGATCACCATGTAACGCCCATCAGTTGAATAGGATAATGTTCGGCTTCGAAATATGGAAATCCATTCACCATGCCCGGTGACTCTTTCAAGCATCGATATCTTTTTCGATGTCTCCATTTCCCACAAAGTCAAGGAGTTGGCATTATTAAGACCTGCTAAGTGTTCTCCATGATATGAAAAAGCGACGAGCCATCCCTTGTCCTCCTTTGTATGGCTTGACAGGATTTTGCTGAGGTTTATATCTTTTGGCTTTTTTTCATGGACAGTCCAATTCTCAGGAGGTGCCTCTTGTATTGTCCTTGGAACCTTTGTGCCATCATCAGCACGCAATATGTTGACAACTCCATCTGATGAAGTCGTTGCCAAGTACTTATTATTTTTAGAGAAGCGAATGGAGTTAACTTGTTTTTCATGGGTAATACACCAAATGTTTTTTTCAGTATCAAGATCCCATAGTGTTATTCTACCATCCCAGTCTGCTAAAGCAATTCGGCTACAGTCGGGTGAAAAAGTTATAGTGCTGAGAATGCCCGTGCCTTTGATGCCAATCAACGCTACAAAGTCGTTGCTGTCAGTGTTATAAATCCACGCCCCGATTCGTGATGCTACAGCAATCAGATGTCCATCCGGTGACATTGTGACATCGCAACTTCCACCTTTTCCAAAACGGGCAACTGCTTTAGGGGGTAGATAAATTGTGTTTTCTATAGAATAGTTGGTGGTAAAATCTTTAACAGATTGATTATAAATTTGCATCGTACTATTTTCCAGTTGAGTTGTTAGTAAG
>VXZL01000376.1 GCA_009845505.1 Candidatus Poribacteria bacterium
GTTGGGATGCCTTCGGTCTCCCAACGGAGCGGTTCGCAGTGCGCGAAAACGAACATCCAATAGATATCACCCGACGAAACACGGACACCTTCCGGCACCAGATGCAACGTATCGGTTTCTCGTACGATTGGTCGCGTGAAATTGATACCTCCCTACCGGATTATTACAGGTGGACACAATGGATTTTTCTCCGTCTCTATGAAAAAGATCTTGCATACCTCGCCGATGTCCCGGTGAACTGGTGTCCCGCGTTGGGCACTGTCCTCTCAAATGAAGAGGTCAAAGATGGGAAATATGTTGAAACTGGTGACCCTGTTGAACGCCGCCTCATGCGGCAGTGGATGCTCAAAATCACTGCCTATGCCGACCAATTGCTGGAAGACTTAGATTTATTGGATTGGCCTGATGGACTCAAGGAGATGCAACGGCACTGGATCGGTAAGTCGGAAGGGGCAGACATCACCTTCAGCATCAAAGACAGCGATAAGACTTTCACAGTTTTCACGACCCGTCCGGATACGCTGTTCGGTGCCACTTATTGCGTGCTGGCACCCGAACACCCGCTCGTCTCAGAAATCACACATCCTGATGCGGCACCGACTGTTAGTGCTTACGTTAAGGAGGCTATCAACAAATCCGACCTCCAGCGCACCGACCTCGCCACTGAAAAGACGGGAGTATTCACAGGTGCTTACGCTATCAACCCATGTAACAATACGCCTATCCCAATCTGGGTTGCGGATTACGTCCTTATGACTTATGGCACGGGTGCCATCATGGCGGTCCCGGGACACGACGAACGTGACCATGAATTCGCTTCAACTTTTGATATTCCTATTATTGAGGTTATCAAGGGCGGCAAAAAGCCTATTGAAGAAGCACCTTTTGAAGGCGATGGTGTCTGTGTTAATTCTGATTTCCTCAACGGCTTGCGGGTTGATGCGGCGAAGGAGAAGATGATTATATGGCTCGAAAGTGAAGGGAGAGGCAAGAGGCAGGTTCAATATCGTTTACGCGACTGGCTCTTCTCGCGACAACGGTATTGGGGGGAACCTTTCCCACTTGCCCATCTTGAAGATGGCACCATCGTTCAACTGCCTGACGAAGATCTACCCCTCGAACTTCCACCTATTGATGCTTACAAGCCGACAGAAGATGGGCAACCCCCGCTTGCTCGTGCTGGATCCGAGTGGTTGAACGTGACGCTACCAGACGGACGAACCGCGACGCGGGAAACGAATATCATGCCGCAGTGGGCGGGTTCTTGCTGGTACTATCTCCGTTTCCTTGATGCCCACAATGTTGAAGCACCTTTTGACTCGGCACTTGAACAATATTGGATGCCTGTTGACCTTTACCTGGGTGGTGCAGAACATGCAGTACTCCATCTACTCTACGCCCGGTTTTGGCATAAAGTTTTGTATGATTGTGGTTTAGTTTCAACGAAAGAGCCTTTCCAAGGTTTGGTCAACCAAGGTACGATCCTCGCTGAATCTTATCAAGATGCCCGAGGCAAGTACTATTATCCGCACGAAGTCGAGCAGAATGATGGAAAAGCGGTTGTGAAAACCTCTGGTACACCACTCAATGTGCAAATAGAAAAGATGTCTAAATCCCGTTTTAATGTCATCAACTCAGACGATGTGATTGACAAATACGGTGCGGATGCAATTCGGCTTTATCTGCTGTTCATTGGACCTGTTACAGCCAGTACGCCGTGGCAAGATGCCGGGGTGGAAGGTGTCTACCGATTCCTGCAACGCGTCTGGCGACTTGTTGTGAATGAAGAGAACGGTGAACTCAGCGAGAAACTCACCGACGCTGATGGCATAACGGCACCTGAACTTTGGCGCGAACTCCACCAAACTATCAAACAGGTAACAGAAGACACTGAATCCATTGATAAGATGAACACGGCAATTAGTCAGATGATGATTTTCGTTAACGCTGCCACACAAGCGAAATCGCTGCCGAAAGAAACCTTGAAGGCGTTCTTGCATCTGCTTTCGCCTTACGCGCCGCACATCGCACAGGAATTGTGGCACCGTCTCGGTGAAACAGGGTTCATTGCGCATGAACAGTGGCCCACACACGACGAGGCAGTCCTGACAAGTGCAACTACAACCATAATCGTACAGGTCAACGGGAAACTCCGTAACCGGCTCCAACTACCTGCCGATGCAACCGACAAAGAGATTGAAGCAGCAGCACTCGCAGATGATCGGGTTCAACGGTTTACTGATGGCAAACCGATTCGGAAGGTCATCGTCGTACCAAACCGTCTTATTAACATCGTTGTTTAAAAAGCGAAAACCACTTATATGACAAAAAATCTTGAAGATATAACTGAAGCGAACGTCTCAATCATCCCATTGGGCGGCTTAGGCGAATTTGGGATGAATATGATGGTGTATGAAACCGAGGACGACCTTATCGTCATCGATACCGGTTTCATGCTCCCTAACTCAGATATGCCCGGTGTTGACCTGATATTCCCGGATATTCACTACCTCGTTGAACGGCAGGAAAAAATTCGCGGAATCCTTCTGACTCACGGACACGAAGACCATATTGGTGCTTTAGCCTATGTCCTACGGCAGTTAGACGTGCCGGTTTACGGCACGCAGCTCACCCTCGCAATCGCAAGCGGCAGACTCCGTGAATACGGTGTACTCGGCAAAGCACAACTCAACACAATTGCCCCGGGCGATACCGTTGAACTGGGTGCCTTTTCTGCCGAATTCATCCACGTCACACATAGCATTCCCGACAGTGTAGCAATCGCACTCCACACACCCGTCGGTGTTATTGTTCATACGGGTGATTTCAAGTTCGACATGACCCCTGTCGATGGTAAGCTAAGCGATGTTCAGAGGCTCGCCCGTTTAGGTGCAGAAGGCGTCACGATGCTCGTCTCCGACAGCACAAACGCAGAACGTCCCGGACAAACACCGTCCGAGCGAAGCATCTATGATACTATAGACAATATCTTTCAGAAAACGGAGCAGAAACTGTTCCTTTGCACATTTTCCTCAAGTCTCCACCGTATCCAGCAATTCATTGATCTCGCGAATATTCATCGGCGACTCGTTGCTGTCACCGGACGTTCTCTCATCAACAATGTCCGCACGGCTTCTGAACTCGGCTACCTCAATGTGAATCCTGACTATCTTATTGATGCCCGCGATGCGTCTCTGTTCAAACCACACGAGGTTGTGATTTTAACAACCGGCAGCCAAGGCGAACCACGTTCGGCACTGGCGTTGATGGCACTTGATGATCACGCGTTTTTAAAGGTGGAACAGGGTGATACTGTGGTTATGTCGGCACGCATCATTCCAGGCAACGAAAAGTCAATCGGGAACGTGGTGAACCATTTGCTTAGGCGTGGCGCGAAGATATATCATGAACGCAACGCCAACGTACATGTCTCCGGTCATGGTTCGAGTGAAGACTTGAAGTTAATGCTCAACCTCCTGCAGCCTAAATTTTTCATGCCGATGCACGGTGAATACCAAAATCTGATGCGGCACGCCGAACTCGCCGAATCTGTCGGGGTGCCGAGTGAAAACATCAAAGTCGCTGAAGATGGCGAACTTATCCGCCTTACATCTGAAAAGTGCGATGTCTTCGGACGCGAAGGACGTTCCGGACGGGTCCTTGTTGATGGCAAACCAGAAATCGAACTTGAGGATATTGTCCTACGGGACCGTATCCAACTTTCCGAAGACGGCATCCTCGTGCCTATTATTGTCCTACAGAGCGACATAGGTAATGGCGAAGAGAATATTTCTACTGATAGCCATTCCAAAACAGGATTGAACGCTGGACAGATAGAAATCATCTCGCGTGGATTTGTCTATATGGACGAATCGGAAGAACTCATAGAAGAGGCGAAAGAGATTACCCGACGCGTCATCGAAAATCTGAGTGATGAACAGAAACACGAAACGGAAATAGTCCAAGATGAGATCCGAGGCGCGCTCCGTCGATTTTTCTCAAAACAGATGCAACGGACACCACTGATTTTCCCAGTTGTTATGCGGGTTTAGAGGGCAATTCAAACATCTACATCCGATGGAGCAGAACAGGCATTCCACTTCCGTTTGCATACGTGAGGATTGCAATTATGAAACTCTTAAACTGTCCCCTACGAGAGAAGTTTTTACTCTTCCTAACGACACTCTTAGTTCCCGGTTGCGCGATATTGAATCAACCGCCGCCGACAGAGATTCCCGCTGTCCAACTTCAGTGCGAGAATTATCCACGACTGGTTGATGGGAACATGGGTACGTCCAGCATTCTGAAGGTGGAGGGTTCTGTTGAAAAGGATCATACGGACGGAGTCACACTTCCCTACAGGTATCAGGACTCCATACAAGGAACGAATAAGGTCCAAGCGTTGATTCAGCTTAATTCTGCTGAGTATGTAACTTACGTTGAGATTCATCCTGCATCAAACATTCTGAGCCTCACAATAGACACAGCAGAATCAGACCAAGCACACCGCTTCACACGTATTTCTGACAATCGCCGGGCAAAATCTGAAAATGCCGCTGTGATACGTGTTAGCATTGAACGAGATATACTGTTTCTCCGACTCACTGCCACATCTGAGAGAGATAATACCAAGGCAATACGAGAACCGTCAACAGATAAAATCACAGTACCATTTAAGGATATTGTAATTCGAGAAGTTAAGTTT
>VXZL01000071.1 GCA_009845505.1 Candidatus Poribacteria bacterium
AACTGAAAGTTTATGCTACAATTTCAATCAGAAATGGTATAAGAAACCATCAATGCGCAACACACACCCACGAGAAATAGAAACTTACCGAACGCAAAATGGACGTGAACCCTTTACGGAATGGTTTAACGCAGTTCGAGATACAAGAACACAAAGCAGAATTCGAGGTAGACTTGACCGACTTGAAAAGGGAAATTTTGGAGATTACCAATCTGTTGGTGGCGGTGTCTTTGAGCTGCGTCTGCCTTTTGGGCCAGGTTATCGCATCTACTTTGGTGAAGTGGATAGAACAATTGTCCTTCTGCTCTTTGGGGGCGACAAGGCATCGCAGGTACAGGATATCGAACGCGCAAAAAGCTATTGGCGAGAATACAAGGAGACACGAACATGAGAAAATACCGAAAATGGAGAGATATCGTAATAGCGCAGCTTGCAGCCGATTGGGATGCAGCAATTGACTATATTCAATTTGCATTGGAAGAATACCAAGTTGATGGTGACACGCCCGTACTACTGTTGTCCCTCAAAACGTTTATAGAATCGCAAGGTGGAATTGCCGAAGTTGCCAAGCACACCGGCATGGCACCAGAAACCCTGTCGAAAATCCTTTCAAGCGAAGATGCTCCACCCCTTGACACCTTTGTGACTATTCTCAAGGCACTGGGATGCCGACTTTCGATCGAACTACTAAAAGACGAGGACTTTCAGTCAGAGAAGATAGGCGCGAATGCTCCGATTGCCTCCTCAGAGGGCATTAAACCTGATATGGTACTCGCTACAGATAACAAATAGGAGATCAGTAAGCAATGGCTGAACAACACCACGAACTCGCCCATGTTTTTACGGATGCTTCGCAGGTTGTTAACGATGCACGTGGTGGAACACCACGCGACGTGAATACACCCTATACCTTTCCCGGTTATAGCAAAGCGGAATGGACAGAAAAAGCCGCAGCGTTACGTCAACAGATTCGGGTTGCTAACGGCTTAATCCCGAGGCACGAACCGACCCCGCTCAATGCCGAAATCTTCGGGAGAATCGAACGAGAAGATTACAGTGTGGAGAAGGTCTATTTTGAACCCTTTCCAGGCTTCTTCACAACCGGAAATCTTTATCGTCCGTTGGGGAAATCGGGTCCGTTTCCGGGGATTGTGAGTCCACACGGACATTGGGCACGTGGGAGACTTGAGAACATTCCGCGCGGCTCAATTCCAGGACGATGCATCAATTTCGCCAAACAAGGTTATGCCATTTTTGCGTACGATATGATCGGTTACAATGATAGTGGTAAACAGATAGACCACCGCTATGGTGGTGTCCACGAAGGATTATGGGGTATGAGTGCAATGGGCCTTCAACTCCAAAATAGTATTCGCTCCATTGACTTTTTAGAGAGCCTGCCAGATGTGGACAGTGAACGCATTGGGTGTACAGGTGCGTCAGGGGGTGGCACACAGACCTTTATCTTGACAGCGGTTGATGAACGTATCAAGGTCTCTGCCCCTGTGAATATGATTTCAGCGACGATGCAAGGCGGTTGCCTCTGTGAAAACGCGCCGAACCTGCGTTTAGATGTTAGCAACATTGAGATTGGCGCGCTGATGGCACCGAGACCGCTTCTACTGGTGTCGGCGACAGGTGACTGGACAGTGAATACCCCGACGGTTGAATATCCTGCTATCCGAAGTATCTATGCCCATTTCGATGCAGCAGACAAAGTGCATCAGGTTCAGATAGACGCAGAACATAATTACAATCAAGAGAGCCGCGAAGCCGTATACGCTTGGTTTGCTAAATGGTTCTTAGGGGTAGAGGATGCTTCGGCGTTCAAAGAGGTGCCGTTTCAGGTTGAACCGGACGATGCCTTGCTGGTTTTCTCAGAACGTGAGATGCCCAGGCATGCCTTAAAACAGGAGACGTTTCTACCGACTTGGGCGAATCGCTGTCGTACAGCAATAGAACAACGGAAACCGACGAATGAAACAGAACTCCAGACATTCCGTGAAGAGATAGGGAGCGGGTTGCAACACGCACTCGGATTACAAATTCCGAAAAGTATGGACGTAACGCTTTTTGAACCGAAAGGTGCCTTTCCAACGACTTATCAAAGGAATGTAGGGCGCAGCTTGCAAGCCCATATTCAGATGTCGGCAAGACATCTCGTTATCGGTAGAAAGGACATAGGGGACGCTATTCCCGCTATTCTATTTAGCCCAGAACCACAGGTAGGACATGACCCCGTGGTTGTTATTGTTCATCCAAAAGGCAAAGAGAAGTTAATTGATACAGAAACGGGGGAACCGTTGCCGCTTATCACAAACCTGCTCAGTGCCGACCGGAAAGTGCTCCTGATTGATGTTTTCGGTACAGGCGAACATAGGAATTATGAGAGATCAGAAGATACCAATTACTTTACTACCTATAACCGAACAACTGCCGCATCACGCGTGCAAGACATTGTGACGGCACTGCACTGTTTTACAGATAGGGGGGACGTTTCGGAAGTGAATTTGATTGGGATTGGTGAAGCGGGACTGTGGAGTCTGTTGGCGGCAGGATTTACGGATGTAAAAAATGTTGTTGTGGATGCAGCAGCATTTGACCTGCAAGACGATCTTGATGGCGACGCTGCTTTCTTGGAAACGCTACCCATACCGAATATACGGCAGGTTGGGGACTTTCGGACTGCGGGGACACTGATTGCACCGCGACCGCTGATTATCCATAACACGGGTGATGTATTTGACACGGGATGGATTGCTGAGGTATACGGAAATATTGGCGCAAGCGAGCGTTTGCTTGTGGAGAGTGGTAGATTGTCCCATGAAGAGATCGTTGCACGGGTGACGGCAGGCTAATTAAGTGCGGGGACACAAATAAGGATTGAGTGTTCTCACTTCAGTTGTAATATAATCTGTCAGATTGTGTGTTCTAAGTCGCAAACTAAAAGTTTGCGGTACAAAATAAGGAAAAAATATAGGGCGGACACTGCGGTCCGCCCTTACGTTTGTCAGCACGATTTGTAACCGTGCGGAATTACAAAATTGTCTTCTATGAAAGGTTGTATCCACGTTCGTTGTGTTGGGAAAGGTCGAGTCCCATGCGTTCCTCATCCTCCTCAACACGTAAGCCGACTATGGCATCAACAATCTTGAGGATAATAAACGAAAGCACACCACTCCAAATAATAGTAACGACGATGCTAAGGAACTGTGCCCAAACTTGCATCCCGATACTTTTATCCAATCCAACACCACCTAAACCTTCGGCGGCAAAAACTCCAGTTAATAATGCCCCGACAATCCCACCGATACCGTGAACACCGAACGCATCTAAGGAATCGTCATAGCCGAGTTGCGCTTTTAAGCTGGTAGCACCCCAGAAACAGACGACTCCTGAGACGATACCGATAGCGAGAGCACCGATAGGTCCAACGGAACCAGAAGCCGGGGTAATAGCAACCAAGCCGGCGACCGCCCCTGTTACAATGCCCAAAGCACTCGGTTTGCCGTGTTTCGCCCATTCAACAAACATCCACGCAACGGCAGCAGTTGCAGTTGAAATCTGCGTGACGAGCATCGCCATACCCGCGGCACCATCAGCGGCAACAGCACTACCGGCATTGAAGCCGAACCAGCCGACCCAAAGCATAGATGCACCAACAACGGTCAGCGTTAAGCTGTGCGGTGGCATTGCTGTTGTTTGATAACCGAGACGTTTTCCGACTAAGATGGCAGCAATGAGCGCTGCGATTCCTGCGTTAATATGCACAACAGTACCACCAGCAAAGTCGAGTGCCCCGATAATATCGCCAAAGAGTGATCCGTCGCCAGACCATGCCATGTGGCAGAGCGGTGCGTACACGATTATCGACCAGATTATAGAGAAGATGAGCATCGCGGAGAATTTCATCCGTTCAGCGAACGCGCCAGCAATCAGCGCAGGTGTAATAATCGCGAATGTGAGTTGGAAGGTGATAAAAACGGTTTCAGGGATAGTCCCAGAGAGAGTATCTACACCGATACCGCGCAGGAACATCGTACCAAGCCCGCCAACAAAGGAGGTGAGTGTGATTTTTCCTGCCTCCATACCAACGGTGTTAAAGGCGAGACTATAGCCACAGATAACCCATATAATAGTAATCAACCCTGTCAATGCGAAACATTGCATAAGGACAGAGAGTACATTTTGGACGCGTACGAGTCCTCCATAGAAGAGGGCGAGTCCGGGGATAGTCATAAATAGGACGAGAGCCGTTGAGGTAAGCATCCAAGCGGTGTCGCCTGAATCATGTGTAGCCTCCTGTGCCATCGCCAAACTCGGCACACCACAAAGTAAAAGAATAACAATTAGTGTTCTAATTCGTGTGTAACCAGATCGTTTTTTCGCAGACGTCGATGCACATCGTTGTCGCATCTGGGATCCTCCATAATATTCACAAGCAAATGGTGCTTGTTCCGTTGTTCTATAAAGCAGACTGCTCTGTCTACTATTCAGTTAAGGGTACACTTTCGCTGGTGAGTTCCAAAATTTCATCCAGCAAAAAAGTGAGTTTGTCAGATAGAAGTTATATTTCCCGATTTTTACGATAACAGGCATTAATTTGCCATTTTAGCAGAATACAGCGAAGGTATCAAGTAGTGATAGACCCCGTCCTAAAGGGCGAGGCTTCTGCAAAAGTTTTACAGAAGCATT
>VXZL01000310.1 GCA_009845505.1 Candidatus Poribacteria bacterium
GTATATTAAGTGCAGCGTTGTGGTCTCGGTCTAAAGACGTGCCACAAAACTGACAATCAAAGGTGCGTATCGCCAGCGAAAGTTTCTTTGGCGATTTCTGACCGCAACACGAGCAGATTTGCGAAGTGTTTTTGGGGTCAACTTGATGGAAATGGAAACCGTCTCTTTCGGCTATGTTTCCAGCCCAGTCAAAGAATGTTCCCCAAGACGCATCACTAATACTCTTGCTGAGGTGTTTGTTTTCAACCATGTTTGAGATTCTCAAAGATTCTGAAATGAGAACGTTATTTTTCTGATGATGAAACAGTTTGTAGACGAGTTTCCCAATGAAATCTTTACGTTTATTAAACCACAATTCACGAAAAATGCCAAGTGTTTTTTCAACAAAAAACGCTTGGATCTAATTCAAGAGGGCGGATTTTCCTCCCCCCACTAAAGTAGGGGGCTTCCAATCCGTAAACTTTGGTGATGAATCCGGAGAGGCATTCAAGTTGGGATACCGATGTCCTTATCATCGGTAGTGGTGCTGCAGGGCTGCGTGCTGCGCTCGCTGCGAGCGAGCGCGCCGATGTGACGTTAATCACCAAAACGACGCTCACCGAAAGCAACACACACTATGCACAAGGTGGCATTGCTGTGGCTATGAACCTTGATGACACGATTGCCTTGCACATAAAAGATACTTGCGCAGCTGGGGGTGGCTTGTGTGATGCCCAAGCCGTTGAAATGATGGTATCTGAGGGCATTCCAAGGGTCGCAGAACTTCTCGACTGGGGCGCGAACTTTGATTGGGAAGGCACCTTACCCCGTTTTACACAGGAAGCAGCCCACAGTCGGCGGCGGATCGTCCACAAAGGGGATGCAACCGGACGTGAAACGACGGATGTCCTCATTCAACGTGTGCTAAATACCGAACGCATCAATGTCCTCCAGAGTGCTTTTGCTATTGACTTGTTGACGGATGCAAATGTTACAACAGGGCCTGAGGAACCCCTCACCTGTTACGGGGTTACCGCTGTTGTCGATGAGGAGTTAGTCTACATCCGGGCAAAAGCCACAATTCTTGCCACGGGTGGGCTTGGCCGACTCTACCCCTGTACCTCTAATCCAAAAGTAGCAACTGGAGACGGTTTTGCAGCAGCGTGGCGTGCGGGATGCGAGATGGTCGATATGGAGTTCGTGCAGTTCCATCCGACAACACTTTACTTAGATGGTGCTCCCAACTTCTTGATTTCTGAAGCCGTCCGTGGGGAAGGTGGCCAACTTATCAATATACGTGGTGAGCGTTTTATGAGGAAATACCACGAGAAAGAGGAACTCGCGCCACGCGATGTCGTCAGTCGTTCTATTCAAAGCGAGATGGCGTTGACCGGTTTTCCCTGTGTTTACCTTGATATTACCCACAAACCGGCTGAATTTATACTTGAACGGTTTCCGACTATCTCTGATACGACGAAACGGTACGGCTTAGATATTAGCATTGACTTAATACCCGTCCGCCCCGGCGCACACTTTATGATGGGTGGTATCCGTACGAACACCGATACAGAAACTAACCTTAAAGGGCTTTATGCATGCGGAGAAGTGGCATGTACAGGTGTTCACGGTGCGAATCGCTTGGCAAGTAACTCCCTTTTAGAGTGTCTTGTCTTTGGTGCCCGCGCTGGGACAAATGCTGCTCTCTTTGCCCAATCTGAGTCTCCTGACCACCCGCCAGATATACCTGCCGTTGATAACGGACTGACATCCGTTGAAACAGATATTACTTTTATAGAAGCAGTAAAGGACACAATTCAGGAAGTGCTTTGGGAGAATGTGAGCATTGAAAGAGATGGCGAGGGTTTAGAACAAACCCTCGCCGAATTGCAAGATTTGACGGTAAGTTTGGAGAGTCTACAATCGGTTTCACAGACCCTTCTTCAAACAACGGATGTAGAGATAATTGAAGCGGTTAATATGCTCAATGTTGCTTTGATGATAACCGAATCGGCTCTGGTTCGCACCGAGAGCCGCGGCGCACACTACCGCGCCGACTTTCCCGCCCAAAACGATACCGATTGGTACCGCCGCGTCCTCCTCACACGAGACGCAGCACCGGAAGTTGTTGCCTTAAATCGCCCTGAAATGAAGTAAAACGGTGCCCAGATTAAATAGCTTAAAAACCTTTCATGATCCAGGAGCAGTTGGGAATTAGTCGAGAACCACCGTGAAACGAAGTGGAACGGTGCCCAGATTAAATAGCTTAAAAACCTTGGAGTCGTTTTTCGCTTAGATCTGTCGTTGAATTCACAGCGGGCGGTTCATCTGTTTTCCGATAAATCTGGACGTAATGATCGTAACTGTTGATGACCTTCTTGATGTGAAGCCGCGTCTCTCGGATCCCAATCTTCTCCACGAATAAGTCGATATCCTTTATGTTTTTTGACTTCACCCATCGCTTCATCCGCCCGGGACCTCCGTTATACGCACCGATGACCAGCATTGGGTTGCCATCAAACCACGAGTTGAGGTCGGATATATACTTTGTCCCCATCCGAATATTAATGTCGGCTTGTTTGAGCATCGAAGTCCGGAAACGCCGGATTTTGAGTTGTTGCGCGAGTTCCCTGCCAGTGGCTGGCATAATCTGCATCAACCCAATCGCGCCTGCCCAACTAATTGCCTCCGCATTGTATCGGCTCTCTTCCAGGATCATAGCGGCAATTAAGAAAGTATCAACGTTATACATCTTGGCATACTTCTCAACTGCATCGGCATAATAGCGCGGATAAAGTTTCTGGTGAAGGTTCGCTAAATCGGCGCGCGAGGCATTCGCGAAAGCTGGGCTTTCAAGCGACGCTTCGGTGTGTTCCCGGGCTTTATCGTACATGGCGAGCCGTTCATAACACGTAATCAAGTCATAAAAACACTGACGTTCAGGAAGCGAGTTCGTGTCAATGTGCCAGTTCAATTGCGCAATAGCATCTTCGTAAAGCCGGAGTTCCATCAGGAGTGGAATCTGCTCTGGACCCGCCTTAGGCACCGGTAATTCTGCATCCTGAACGGCTCTCGGTTCCAGTTCAGATCTAGTGATCCCCAGAATCGTTTTTGCCCTTGCAGTATAGTACCAATAGTGTGCTTCAGCAACTTCTTGGTAGAGTTTTCGTGCCTGCGCGGGTTTGTTTTGGTGTTCCCGAATCTTTGCCATCCAAAAATGTGCGCCCATTGCGTATCTATTGCCGGGGAAGTGTTCCTTTAGTCCTTTGAAAGCATTGTAGCTTTCTTCGTAGCGTTTTTCGTCAAAACGGTGCCAACCTATTCTCCATGCTGCTACATCGGCATAAGGACTCTTAGGAGCCATTTCTATTAAACGGGCGTAGGCGTCGAGGGCTGCTTCCGATTTGCCTTGTTTTTCACGGATTTGTGCAATATCGTACAGCGCATTGTCTACCAGCTCACTCCATGTGTATTTTTTCACGAAGTCCTCAAGTCGACTCACCGCAGTTTTGAGGTGCCCTTTCCGCCGGTAACATTGTGCGGCTTGATAGGTCGCCCGTGTTAAGTATTCACTTTTCTCCCCAAACGCAATCACAGCGTTAAACTTTTTAATCGCTGTGTTGTACCACCTACGTCCCTGGTAGCTCTTTCCCATGAGGTAAAGCGCGTATCCACGCGTGCTTAAATCTGCTGTTTCGGGAATCCGTTCCAATTCTGCTACAGCCGACTTCCATGCCCTATGTGAAAAGAAAACTAAGCCAGAATTAATCCGATCATCAGCGGTGAGTTTTAAAGACTTATTTTTTCCCATAAGTTGTTTGAGGCGATCAAGTGCTTTTTTGGCAACGCTGCCTGAGTGTTCTTTCTGAATGAGTTCACGATGCGCTTCAAACGCATCAGCAGTGGCACCGAGTGCTTCATCACAACGGGCTAACTCAAAAGTTGCTCTCCTCGCGTATTGCCGGTGTTTAGCCAGTTCGTTTAAGTGGGGTCTCGCCGTTTCATACTGTTTCTTATCAAGATACAGTTTCGATAAAGCCCAATTTGCCTCCAAAAAGTAGAAACTCTTTGGGTAGTCCCTCACAAGCTGCGCATACCATTTTATTGCCCGTGTTTCATTCTTCATACCTTCATAGAGCCGCGCAAGGCGGTAGGCTGCGTAGTCTGCTAATGGATAGTTGAACGAGACGACTCGTGCATAGTGACGCACGGCTTTCGGACGATCCCGAAGTTTCTCGTAGTTGTAACCGAGCGCGTGATGGATCTCAAGTTTCTCTGACTCGGACAAACCGGTTTCCAGTAAAGCCTCCAGTTTCAAAACTGCGCTTTTGTGTTGTCTTTTATCAATCAGAGCGAAGGCTTCTTGCCATGCCGCACTACGTTCTTTATCAGCAAAAACCGGTGTCCCAATTACAAGGCAGCTGTACGCCAAGACCAGCAAACCCCAAAAAAATTTCTGGAGTATCATAGAATCTGATGCGATATATGAGTTTGCTGTTTGATTGGACTGGATGCGGTTGCTGCTAAAAAATTTTATATGTTTCATTTCGAGTCTTTTTTGCGGTCCTCCTTACGAAAATTAGCATGAGTTCGATTGCAATGACAAAAATTACCCAAATACTACCTTATACTATAACGTTATTTGGAGTCAAAAAGCAACAAAAAAGTGAGTGTTGGAGAAATCAGTTGCCTAATTTCGGGGCGTTGTGTTACAC
>VXZL01000399.1 GCA_009845505.1 Candidatus Poribacteria bacterium
ATCATCAACCCACAGTTTCTAACTGAAAATAAAATAGATACTTCAGAGGACCTCGCATCTAAAAACGCGCAGGACCTACAGAACAACCTTTATCTTTTCCAGAAGAGTCCCTCCTTAGACGCGACAGCGAATCTGAAACGCCTTCATACCGATGTACACGTCAAGGAAGACATGAGCGTCACCGTTCGCCAAGAATTAACAGTCACTGGCAGCTTCAACATAAAATTGCGGAGTCAACTCGCCAGTCTTGACACGAACGAAAAGCGGGCTGAATTCATGCACAAAGAATTAGAATTGGACGACCGCGCCAAAATAATTGAATTCAAATCTTCCAAACTTTTCCAACTCGAAAAGGAATTGAAAGTTGAAGTTACGTGGACGTGTGAAGGATATTTATATGCCATCGGTAGCCAATTCGTTCTTGAACTCCCCCTCGCGAAACACCCGTATGCGGAACTGTTGAGCGAGGAAAATCGAATGTATTCGGCTGTTATCGGCAAGGCGTTATCACTTGAAGATAAAGTCAGCGTCAGCACAGAGACACCCTTTAGGATAGATACCGTCCCTGAAGAGCAGACGCTGAAAAACGAGATCGCTGAGATTCAACTCCGTTATACGCAATCCAAACGCAAAGCCGAGATGCATCAGATCGTCCGTTTCCTGTCACCCACTGTAACACCGGGGGATATCGAACATCTCAAAGAGATTGTCAGAGCCGCTTCAAATCGAGGCACAAAACGATTTATATTAACACAATAGCCGTCAGCAGTCAGTTACTAACCGAGAACCTGCCCGAAACCGTAGGGGCTGGGTTACCCAGCCCGTAAAGAGGGCAGTCCAGGAGGACATAGCTAAAAAAATGCCAGCAACAGAAGAAGTTCAAGCCATAGAAGAGTTGATGAAAAGCCAAGAACTCATTTTGGCACAACTGAAAAAGATTATAGTCGGGCAAGAGGAAGTCATTAATCAGATGCTGATGGCTCTTTTTGCCGGGGGGCATTGTCTATTAGAAGGCGTGCCAGGTCTCGCCAAAACGCTCATGATTCGGACCTTGGCGCAAATCCTGAACCTCAAATTTAAGCGAATCCAATTCACACCAGATCTGATGCCTGCCGACATCACCGGCACCGATGTTTTAGAAGAAGATCGGACAACTGGGCATCGCACGATTCGGTTTATTCAGGGACCCATCTTCGCCAACATCCTCCTCGCCGACGAGATTAACAGGACACCCCCGAAAACACAAGCCGCACTTCTGGAAGCGATGCAGGAATATCACGTCACCGCCGGCGGCAACGAATTTGAATTGGAACGGCCCTTCTTCGTGCTTGCAACACAGAATCCGATTGAGCAAGAGGGTACATATCCACTCCCCGAAGCACAGTTGGATCGGTTTATGTTCAAAATTGTTATCGACTATCCGACAGAAGCCGAGGAGACAGACATCGTTTCGACAACAACTGGGGCGGAGATCCCTGATCTTGAAACGACACTCTCCGGGCACACTATCGTAGCACTCCATAATATTGTAAGGCGTGTCCCAGCTGCCGATAACGTCGTTCAATACGCTGTGAAAATCGCACGCGCAACGCGTCCAAAAATGGAGGACGCTCCCGATTTCATTAAGGAATGGATACGATGGGGGGCAGGACCTCGCGCGGGGCAGTATCTCATCTTAGGGGCGAAAGCCCGAGCGATTCTACGCGGCAGATACAACGCCTCTTGTGAAGATGTCAAATCCGTCGCACCGGCAGTCCTACGACATCGAATCTTAACCAACTTCCACGCCGAGGCGGAGGGTGTCGATTCCGATACCGTCGTCCAACGGCTGCTCGACACAGTGCAGGAACCCGCTGCAAGACTATAAACCGCACGTCCTTAGGCACAGCAGCAAGGCGAACGGAAGCATGGAATGATGGAAGAAGGCGATACTTCCAGTCTTCCATTATTCCTCTCCTTTCTCATCCATGAAAATATCAGTCGTCATTCCAGCACTCAACGAAGAAAACGCCATCGCCAAAGTTATCGCCGATATACCGAAAATGGTATACGCCTCCGACGGACACACGGGTGGGACAGTCCAAGAGATCATCGTCGTCGATAACGGCTCTACGGATAACACGGCTGCAATCGCCGAGCAGCATGGAGCACGAGTTGTCAATGAACCAAAGAGAGGCTACGGGGCTGCCTGTTTGGCGGGTATCACGGCACTTGCGGAAATAACACCCGACATCGTCGTTTTTCTTGATGGCGACTATAGCGATTATCCCACAGATATGTCAAGGCTGCTCCAACCCATCTTTGAAGGCAGTGCCGCGTTCGTCATCGGCGCAAGGAAGGCAGACAACGCACGAGAAGCGTTATTACCCCAAGCCCGATTCGGCAATTGGCTTGCGTGTCTCTTAATACACCGGTTCTTTGGCGTCCGCTATACAGACTTAGGACCCTTCCGAGCGATCCGATACCCACAACTCCTCGCCCTGAACATGCAAGACAAAACCTTCGGATGGACAGTGGAGATGCAACTCAAAGCCGCAAAACAGGCAATCCCCGTCTGCGAGGTCCCCGTCCGTTACCGAAAACGCATCGGCACCTCCAAAATCACCGGCACCCTCACCGGCACCCTCAAAGCAGGCTACAAAATACTCACAACCCTCCTCTACCACCGCTTTTTGGCATAACACCCTCCACCTTTTCAACCGCGCATTTTTCAATTGAAACCCACTCTGATTAATGCTATACTTGTTTTTATTTCTGAAACAAAAATAGGACTTACGCACTCCCCTGGTAGGTGCGGTTTCCAACCGCACCGAACCCTGTTAGAAAGTGCCTTCACCATATCAAAATAGGCGTTCTGACCCCAATTTTGCGTAAGTCCTGAAAAAAACAGATAACACAGACCTATATCGCATAGATCCAACACCGCAGTGAGTAGTCGAAACGAATTTATGAAACTTAAACCCCGTCTTTACATAGAAACTTCTGTCATTAGTTATCTTACTTCAAGAGCAAGCCGGGATTTTATTATCTCCATGTGTCAACAAATAACTCGCTATTGGTGGGATAACGTTGTGGATCGGAAATTTGAACTTGTTTCTTCTACTATTGTTAGACAGGAGATCAGCCGTGGAACACGGACGCAGCACAACAACGCCTCAAAGTGTTAAATTCAATCACGTTATTAGAAACATCACTTGAGGAGATGTCCTCTCTTGCGGAGCGTCTAGTTGATGCAGGAGCGGTCCCCTTAAGGGCAAAGACAGACGCACTACATATTGCTATCGCGGCTATTAATGGTGTAGAATATCTCGCGACATGGAATTTTAAACATATAGCGAACACAAACAAACTACCTTTAATACACAAGGTATGCGAAACCGCAGGCTATACGCCTACAACTATTTGCACACCGTTAGAACTCCTATGGGAGGTTTCTTGAAATGTTGAAAGACCCGATTATTGAAGAAATTCATCGGATTCGTGACGAGTGGGCTGCTTCTTTTCAGTATGATTTACGTGCACTATGTGAAGACATAAAGCGACAAGAAAAACGAGATTTTCTCACGGATAAGCACGGAAATTTCATAAAGGACGAAAAGGGAGGCTTGATTCTTAAACCCGAAGTTGATGCTGAAAACACAGCCAAATCCTAAAAAGGACACCCTGCGGATAACGTTTGATAGACGCAAATGAAACGCCGGAAGTGTCTCTCCGAACTGAAAGTGAGGCTGAGGCAATAAAAGCCTCTGACATCTTAGAGTTCGGCAATCAGGAAGCATCGGATCAAACCGTAAGTGGATTTGAAGAAGTAAAAATTGATGTATGAAACGTATCAGGATAAACCATGAAAAACAAATCTTCCGACAACACCTCAAACATAGATAACTTGTCTGAACACAATCGAGAGCTGAGAAAAAAAGGCAAAATCAAACTTCTGGATGTCGTCGCGCTCACACAGGATGTCCCGCAGCACAATCTCAAGCGTGGAGACATCGGCACGGTTGTTGAAATCCTTTCAAACGGCGAAGCGTACGAAGTTGAATTTAGCAATGCCTACGGGCAAATGTCCAAGTGCCTGAGTTTCCTTGTCTCTCAACTTAGAGTGCTTCCTCACGAACAAATAAAAGCGGATGCCAAACTTCAAAAAGATAAACAAGTAAAAGGAGTTACAGAAAAGGGAAAAAACGCCGCCGCACAACGCCTCATCAAAGCGATGGAAAAACCACCACATCTCACTGATGAAGACATTGAAGCACTGAATCGGTCAATCAAAGAAGGGGAAATACCTATAAAGTTTGATTCGATCTTTGAACCGGGTGAACGCGATGAAGAATGAATAAGGACTTAGATAATGAGCCTGATGTGCCTGATTCAACGCCTTAACCGAGTTGGGGCATCTAATGATGTTCTCCTTAACGGGTTTTCCGGGGATTCAACCTCACCAAGATGACATTTTTTGTACTTCTTGCCGCTTCCACAGGGACATGGATCGTTCCTACCTGGGTTATGTCGCACTATATTCATGATTTCCAAAAAGTGCTCTATTTCTCCTTGCTTGCCATGAGAATATTCGCCCCAAAGGTCCTTCCGAGCCCTGTCAATACCGAATTTATCTGTGTAGGAGAGTCGATAAAAAAATGGAATTACCAATTCATCAAGGAAATCCTC
>VXZL01000365.1 GCA_009845505.1 Candidatus Poribacteria bacterium
AAATAGCCCTAATGAATAGCACAAAAAAGTTGATTTTTTTATTTTTTTAAGATATAATAAGGCTTAAGGTCAAATAGGTACAGTATTACGATTACGTCTATTAAGGTGAATCTAAAAAAACAAAGGGAGAGATTCAAGATGAGAAGCATCTCTGTTTTAACAACACTCGCACTGATCTTAGTCGCCGGTTTCGCCTTTGCGACCGAAACCCCAACCGTGCAAGGTGAGTACATTGAAGCCAGATCCGCGAGTGTCTATGTCGGGGCATGCCACTACGGTGCCGAATTTGTGGAAGGCGGCAAAGAGGCAACCCTCGTCTGGAACATCCAGCACGGAAGCTGGAACGACGTTTCGATTGATGGCTTAACCGTCGTTGCTGTCGTCAGTGCGAAAAGCAACCTCGCAATCGATACCGAAACCCGTAAGAGCGTGTTGTACATGGATCCAAGCACGACAGCAGCGCAACGCACCGCGCTCCGTGATCTGCTAACCACAAAACAGTCTGACGTTTTGGGTGAAGTTGTTGCGACGCAAACCGCTACGGTCGAATTCGCGAAAGAAGGCACGAAGTACGATGTAAGGGTCGGTGAAGTCCTCACGCTATCTGCCAACCGCTATCCCTGTGCGCACTGCACACAGCCACACCAAATCTGGTATGAACCGCTGACAGCAATTCAGAACGCTATTGTCGGTAAATCTGAAGTCTATCACTATAAAGACAGTCACCTCCCGGTGACGTGGCACCAAGGCGGAACGGCGAACAACGTCTTTGTTGGCAGTTTTTCGATGTAATTCCGCAATGTCTGTGGCTGCCTGCCGGCAGCTACAGACCCTATTTACCCGCCTCAGTATCGTGATTTACAACTTGTCCTCTCGGTTTAATTTTTTTTAAGACTTACGCAGAATGCTCTTTTGTAGCATAACCTGTTAGGTTGTGCCTTCCAAAGGAAACCGTGTTCGTCTAAGCATTTCCATCTAATAGAATACCTTACGGTCAAAATTGCGTAAGTCTTGTTTTTAACAAATCATTGGCACACTGCTCGCAATGAAGCGATACCCTATAAAATTTGTGAATGGATGGTGAACATGAACACAGATACAACATCCGAGGAACGAAAATTTAGACTGACACCTGAAGAACGCGCCTCTTGGGACGAAAACGGGTATTTCGTCCGCCACAATGTTTTCACTGAAGAAGAAAACGATCTTTTGACCCAAGTTGCTGATGCCATCGCTCTCGGAAAAATACCCTTCCCAGACCATCGGGTCTTTCAAAACGCTTTAGTCAGGGACGGAAAAGTGGAAGCCTCTGGCGTTCACGCCATGCACAGTATCCATCAGATGAATCTTTATTCTCCTGAATTCCTCGCCCGTACCCGTGATCCGCGGCTCACCGACCCCGTTGTTGACATCCTCGGTCCCGATCTCCTCGGTCTCAACAGCCTCTATATCTGGAAACCACCAAAAATCGGTTTAGGGTTCCCGTGGCATCAAGATAGATGGTATACGCGACCGCAGTTTAAAACCGAAACCACCGTCGGAACGTGGACAGCTATTGATCCTGCCAATGTAGAGAATGGGTGTCTCTACGTTATCCCGGGTAGCCACAAAATCGGCATTCTTGAGCATGTCGACCTTGAAGGCTCACAACAACAGGAATTTAAACAGGCAGTCGGTGCGCGGGACGAAGATGGCGTCGCTGTTGAAATCCCACCCGGAAGTGTTATCTTCTTCGACAACCGAATCCTCCATAAAAGTACGGATAATAAGACTGAAGGCTTTCGTCGCTCTAACATCGCACATTACATAAGTGCAAAAGCAGAACGCGTGCCACATAGGAATTATATGCGTCCGCTTATGTGGGTTCGGGGGAAAATATACCCAACGCTGTCTGAGGGAGTCTATCGTAACGTTTTACCCGTTACAGAATCCGAAATGTAGCCTAAACTGTTAGTTTGGGGCTACGGGTATAACTTGTTCAAGCAACTTCAATCTGTAAAGCGCACTCACGTTAAAATAGGAACATTCATGAACACAAATACAATTTCCAAAAAACAGAAATTTAAACTCACCCCTGAAGAACGAACTTCTTGGAACGAGAACGGATACTTTGTCCGTTACGACGTTTTTACAAAAGAAGAAAACGACGTGATACGTCAGATAGCTGACGATATTGCTATCGGAAAACGATCTTTCCCAGACTATCATATTTTTCAAAACGCTTTAGTCAGAGACGGTAAAGTCGAAGCAGAAGGTATCCAGGCAATGCACAATATCCAATATGTGAGTTGTAATTGTCCAGAATTCCTTGCGCGTACCCGTGATCCCCGGCTCACCGACCCCGTTGTTGACATTCTCGGTCCCGATCTCCTCGGTCTCAACAATCTCTATATTTGGAAGCCTCCAAAAATTGGCTTAGGGTTCCCGTGGCATCAAGATAAATGGTACTTTAATCATCAGTATAAGACCGGAACGACCGTTGCAACATGGACGGCAATTGATGACGCAGATAAAGAAAACGGGTGTCTACATGTTATTCCCGGCAGCCACAAGTATGGCGTTCGTGAACATAAGGACCTTGAAGGTTCGCAACAGGGAGAGTTTAAACAGGCAGAAGGTGCTCGCGATGAAGATGGGGTCGCGGTTGAGGTCCCCGCTGGAGCGGTCATCTGGTTCAATAGCCAAGTCCTTCATAAAAGCACGGATAACCACAGTCATCGTTTCCGGCGTGCTAACATAGCACATTATGTGAGTGCGAAAGCAGAATGGACGCGTCCTGAGGCAGTCAATAAAAAACGACCCCCCATGTGGATTCGCGGTAAAACCTACCCCGGTATGGCAGATGAAGTTCAACATGATGTTATACCAATTTTAGACGATTAAGGAATAGGAGCACTCGTGGATACAAATACAACGCTTGAAGAACGAAAGTTTAGACTGACACCTGAAGAACGAACCTCTTGGGACGAGAACGGATACTTTATCCGCTGCAACGTTTTTACAAAAGAGGAAAACAACTTTTTAGCACAAATCGCTGATGATATCGCCATCGGAAAACGATCTTTTCCCGCTAAAAATGTTCACCAGAACGCATTGGTCAGAGATGGAGAGACTGAAGCATCCGGTCCCAACGCGATGCACGCTATTCATCATATAAACCACTATTCGCCTGAATTCCTTGAACGCACACGGGACCCGCGCCTCACCGACCCAGTCGTTGACTTAATTGGCCCAAATATCCTCGGTCTCAACAATCTCTATATCTGGAAACCGCCAAAAATCGGTCTCGGGTTTCCATGGCATCAAGATAAATGGTATTTTAACAACCAGTATATAACCACAAAGACAGTCGGCACGTGGACTGCGATTGACGCTGCGGATGTAGAGAATGGGTGTCTCTACGTTATCCCGGGTAGCCATAAAAATGGCGTGCGTGAGCACGTTGAACTTGAAGGATCACAACAGAATGAGTTTAAATTGGCACTCGGGGCAAGGGACGAAGAGAGTGTCGCCGTTGAAGTGCCACCGGGAACTGTCGTATTTTTCAACAATGAATTGCTTCATAAAAGCATGCATAACCACAGCACGCGCTTTCGCAGATGTAACGTCGCACATTATATTTCTGCAGATTCAGAACGTGTTCCGCATAAGAATGTGAAGAATATCCGTCCAGTTATGTGGGTTCGAGGGGATACACACTCAGAAAAAATGGAACCGGTTTGTTCGGAAGTGCTACCTATTCCAGAAGCACAGGAGAATCTATGGGTACCCATACATCACCATTGAAACGTAAATTTGCCTTAACATCTGAAGAAGAATCGGCGTGGGAGGAAAACGGATACTTCGTCCGTTACGACGTTTTCACTGAAGCAGAAAACGATATGCTGCGTCGGATCGCTGACAACATTGTTGATGGGAAACGACCTTTCCCGGCGGATAATATTAATCAAAACGCGTTGGTTAAAGATAGGAAAGTTGAAGCATCGGGTATCCAAGCAATGCACAAAATCCATCATGTCAGTTGTTATATTCCTGAATTCCTCGCACGTGTGCGTGATTCCCGCCTAACGGATCCGATCGTTGACCTATTGGGTCCAAACCTACTCGGTCTCAACAATCTCTATATATGGAAAGCACCAAAGATTGGCTTAGGGTTCCCGTGGCATCAAGACAAATGGTATTTCAACCATCAGTATAAAACTGAAATGACCGTCGGAACGTGGACTGCGATTGATGCTGCAGATATAGATAATGGGTGTCTCTACGTCATTCCGGGGAGCCACAAATATGGCATTCTTGCGCATGAAGACCTTGAAGGTTCGCAACAGAGCGAGTTTAAAATAGCACGCGATGCCAAAGATGAAGATGGTGTTGCTGTTGAAGTGCCGCCGGGAGCAGTCGTTTGGTTCAACAACCAACTCCTGCATAAAAGCACTGACAACCACAGCCTCCGCTTTCGGCGTTGTAACGTCGCGCATTATATCAGTGCAAATGCGGAACGTAATAAGGGTGTAAAGAATATGCGTCCTGTGATGTGGGTTCGGGGAGATACATACTCAGAGAAGATGGAACCCGTCTATCGAGACGTTTTACCAATTCCAGAATCCGAAAACACAAACTAACAGTTTGTGGTACAGGTGCTCACCTATTT
>VXZL01000120.1 GCA_009845505.1 Candidatus Poribacteria bacterium
GGTTTATACTACCTAAAAACTAAGATTTTCCATAGTAGATGTAAAGAAAAAAGGGGATAGCAATGCGGGTACTTATCATGTCGGATATGGAAGGGGTCAGTGGTATCGTTGTGTGGGATCAGGTGAGTGGTGGCGCACCGATGTTTGAGGAAGGGAGACACCTCTATACAGAAGAGATTAACGCCGCGGTGCGTGGTGCGAAAGCTGCGGGCGCGACAGAAATCGTCGTTGTGGATTGTCACGGTGCGGGGAAAGGCTGGACTTTCAACTCACTCATTCCAGAGAAAATTCATCCAGATTGTGAGTGGGTGGCGCATCACGGCTGGGGACGCTATGAAGATATGTGGAAAAGCGGGTGCGATGCCTGCTTGCTCATCGGTATGCATGCCCGCAACGGTACGCCTGACGGTGTGTTGTGCCATACGATTTCCAGTGTACAGTACCGGAATCTGTGGTTCAACGACGACTTGGTCGGTGAAACCGGCGTGAACGCTGCGCTCAACGGCGCATACAGCGTGCCAGTCGCGCTTGTCACAGGCGACGCGGCAGTCTGCCGAGAAGCAAAAGAACTTCTCGGCGACGTATTGCCCACGGTCGTCGTTAAACAGGGGCTCAGCCGATATAGTGCGCGACAATTGCCCCCGGTACGTGCTCGTCAATTGATTGAGGAGGGCGCGCGGGATGCCCTTCAAGATTTAAGTCGGGTTAAGCCTTACATTCCGGCAGCACCGACGACAATCAAGATCGAACTCTCAAGTGTTGATAAACTCGCAGACTTTAAAGGGCGCGCAGGTGTTGAGATAACCGGTCCCGTTAACGTCGAAAGTCGTGCGAAGGATTGGTTGACTGCGTGGAACCAATTCTGGCCCTACGGTTAGGATTATTCGTCAAGAACATCCAGCGGATCGCCGGAGGCATCTGCCCGTTCTAATATTTCAACTTCATAACCGTCAGGATCGGTGATAAACGCCATTTTCATTCCGCCAGATGTGAACTGTTCGCGCCATTCATCGGGCCAAATTTCCAGTCCTGCTTTTTCCAGTCCGTCGCAAAATTCAACAATGTCGGGTACACCGATAGCAAAATGCATCAGATCCTCTTGGACCTGAAGGTCAAAGTCGGGTGAATAGGTGAGTTCTAAGGTGTGTGCGTTTCCTGGGAGTTCAAGGTGCACAATCTGGTTACCCGCCGGTGATTTATCACTTCGACTGAGGACTTTGAATCCCAAGTGATCGCAATACCAATCAATAGAACCGTCAAGGTCGCTGACGCGAACCCGTGTATGTAAAAAAACTGCCATGTTTGTCTCCTTTTTGAGAATTGTGTGGATATAATAGCGTATTCCGTAAATTTTAGCAAGAAGGTTAGGGGTGATTTTTTGGTTGAAAATTAGAGCACTACCGTCTACAATGATGACAGAATTAAGCAGAGATATTCTATTAGACATGCAAAACGCCTACCATCACGCTATGGCATACCTATAGGACTCAAAATGAACCGAAAAACCGATAGACCAAATGTTCTCTTTATCATGTCAGACCAGCACCGTTACGATTATCTGGAAACTGATGAAAATGCGCCTGCTGCCCTCAATACGCCTAACTTACGTCGCTTGGCGGAACAAGGCGTGAGTTTTCCAAACTGCACCGTGAACGCGCCAGTTTGTGCGCCGTCACGTATTGCCCTCGCGTCGGGATTGCAGCCTTCCCGTGTGGGAGCAGTGGACAACGGGAGTTTTCTGCCCGCTAACGTCTCGACCTATTACCAACAGCTCCGTGATTACGGCTATCGCGTCGGATGTGTCGGAAAACTCGACCTCGCTAAACCTGACGGCTATAACGGACGTTACGGTGACCGTCCACGTACTTATAGTTGGGGATTCACACATCCCGAAGAGTGTGAAGGCAAGATGCACGCTGGAAGTTCGCCAACACCTATCGGTCCTTATACTCACTACCTTCAGGAAAAAGGTATGCTCAAGGCATTTCACGAAGATTATCGTAAACGCAGTGGCAGCGGTTGGATTAAAAACGGTTCTCACGATTCCGTTCTTTCGACAGAAGACTTCGCAGATACCTACATTGGCAGGCGGGCAACCGAATTTATTGAGAATATCCCAGACGACTTCCCGTGGCACATGTTCGTGAGTTTTGTCGGACCGCACGATCCGTTCGACCCGCCGACTGAATACGGGGACAAGTATCGCCACGCCGAGATGCCGCCTGCGGTTGCTGACGATATGGACGGAAAACCTGAATGGGTGAAACGACGCGTCGTTGATGTGAGTCCAGAGGAGATTACCCTAACACGACAACAGTACTGCGCTGCGACGGAATTGATTGACGACCAAATCGGAGAGATGCTTCGCGCACTCGAACAACGCGGAATGCTTGACAATACTTACATCATCTATTCCAGCGACCACGGCGAAATGCTTGGGGACCACGGGCTTTACACGAAGAGCGTCGCCTACGAAGCGTCGCTTCGGGTGCCACTCATTGTTGCCGGACCCGGTATTGAGGGAAACCAGATTTCAGAGAGCCTGGTTGAACTCATCGATTTGAATCCGACGATATGCGACTTGGTGGGGGTGCCTGTGTTACCGCGTATTGATGCCACGTCTATCGCGCCTGTCCTGCGCGGGGACACTGACACACATCGCACCGAAACGGTGAGTGCCCTCCGAAACTTCCGATGTATTCGGACAGCAACGCATAAACTCATCGAAAACTACAACGATGTGACGGAATTATACGACTTAGAGAACGATCCTTCGGAACTGCATAACATCGCATCCTCAGAACGCGAAACTGTGAGGACACTCAGTGGTCGTTTAGGACGGCGGTTCCGTTCAGAGTTAGGCGCGGATTGATAAATTCCAATGGACGCAAACCTCGCTTATGATGCAAAACGTGCGTATCATCACATCAGACAACTCGCCTTTCCAAGACTGGTAGGCAGCACAGGTGAGCCTGACGCGCGGGCGTATATCGTCGAGCAATTCACTGAGCTCGGACTGCACGTTGTAAAGGAACCTTTCCACTTCACAAAATTTCCCGCTGAAGTACTACCCCGTATCCTTTGTGGTCTCTTTGTGCCTGTAGTGGTCTCTGTGCCGTGGTTCGGTGAACGGTTTCCGATACCTGTATGTCTCGCCTGCCTACTCAGTATCTTCGTGGCGTTGTTTTTCACCCAATGGCAGAGACGGTTTGAAGGGTTGTATAATGTGGGCAGAAAGTATGATTCGGAGAACATTATCGCGACGAACGGTAGGAAACCGAATGATAATGCGTCTGCCGTCCTGTTCGTAGCACACTACGACTCCAAATCACAGGTATTACCCATTGTTGTGCGAGCAGCGGCTTACGGTATAGCAATTCTCGGACTTATTGGACTCACACTTGCAACAGTGATTCAGGTTATCACGGCTGTTTGGATGCCGGGTTATGCTATCTGGAGTATTACTGGAATTACTGTCTTTTGCCTTCTGCTCTTGCAAATCAATTTGACGCAGAATCGTTCTCCTGGCGGTTTTGATAACGCCTCCGGCGTTGGGGTCATGCTTGAGATTGCGCGTGTGGTGATGGCGCGCCGTGAGAAAAGACCTATTACCTTCCTCGCTGCGGGCGCAGAAGAGCTTGGTATGTGCGGTGCCCTGCGTTATATCCAAAAGCATGCTGATGAATATAACCGTAATCATACCTACATCATCAACTTAGATGGCCTCGGTGTTGGAAACGGTGTCAACCTCGTTACCCGCTACGGTATTCCACCGGTCAGTACAACGCGCGAGTTAGCTAAGATATTTCGGACATCAGGTGAATCCCTCGGCGTCCAGGTATCGGAACGGTATCTGCCGATAGGTGTCGGGTTGGACAGCATTCCGATGGCGAGTCGTGGATTTGAAACGGTTACGCTAACGGCAGGAGATGTGGGTAGCGTTGCCCTGAAAATCCACTCAAAACAAGATAATGCCGACTTACTCAATGTGGAAAGTCTACAACAGGTAGGTGAGTTAATTACCGATGTCATTAAAAGCACATAAAACATCACCGGTGACGGGGGTCATCCTTGCAGGCGGTAAAAGCCGACGAATGGGAGAGAATAAGGCACTCCTGCAGCTTGGCGGAGACTCTCTCATCGGACATGTCATCCATCGCATGCGTCTCGTTACAGATGAACTCCTCCTTATTACCAACAATCCTGCTGAATACACGCACGTAGGCTTACCGATGCACAAAGACCTTGTTCCAAACACCGGTGCGTTGGGTGGTATCTATACCGGTTTGACGTACGCTTCACACGATGTTGTGCTCTGTGTCGCGTGCGATAGTCCGTTTTTCGTACCGAAACTGCTTACCTATCTGGTCTCCGTTCTGGCTGAATATGATGCCGTTATGCCTTATACCACCAGTCGTGACAAAACACACCTAACGCTTCAAACCTTGTGCGCTGCCTATTCTAAATCCTGTCTATCTATCATTGAGCGGATGCTCCAAGAATCTGAGCTGCGTGTCCACGCACTACAGGAATGGGCAAACATAAAGCGTATCCCACCTGAAATCTGGCAGAAATTCGATCCAGACGGTATGTCCTTTTTCAACATCAACACGCCAGAAGACTTTGCCCGCGCTACTTCTTATATGAGAT
>VXZL01000360.1 GCA_009845505.1 Candidatus Poribacteria bacterium
GTGCGCGAGTTAGTTTATCCAAACGGCGCGATCATTACGCCGCTCGCCCGGGAACATGCCAAAAAAAGAGGAATTAAACTGATTCCTAAAGATTGAAAGTGGAACGAATTAATCCTTGACAATTCTTGAAGGAAATTGTATCATTTTTGCAACACTTTGAAGATAATACTTAAAAATCCTAATGCTTTAGCTTTGGGTCAGTCCTGCGTGTTTCGTGCGGGAGTATCTAAAAGGTGATTTGAGACAAGTGTCCCTACACTGTAAGCCGAACTGAAGTCCACATTGCGATGGCAATCAACTGGCACCGTATGTGTAGCGTTAAACACCGATAGTGAGAATTGGCGGATCCCCAGAGGGACAAGTTGCGGTAAACCTGAGTCGCCCAAGAGCTATCTTCATCAGAGAACCGAGATAGAAAAAATCATGACGAAAAGAAAAGAACCCCTCGCGGTAGGGCATACCGAGAGGCTAAACGCTTCTGGAGCAGAAGTAAGACCCAAAATTACGTCAGACACTTCGGTGGGTATGGCAGGCGGGCATACTGCGTTGAAGGAAGAATCCTACTCCTTTAGGTGTGGGAGGGTCAAGATAGGAGGATTCTCATGAAGACCCGGATTTCCGTTTTTAGCGCATTATGCGTGATCAGTTGTTTTCTATTTGTTGGGTTGCTAAGCCCCATTGCTGCGGATTACGATTACTATGCAGATCGGCTCAGTCGTGAGCACCGCGTAGCAAATGAGGTCGATGAGTGGATAGAACGAGGCAGCGCGACGATTACTGCGAGTCCGCGCTTTGAAGATGGCATAAGACTCACCGCATGGGCAAATTCTGCGCAGAACACTGATGATTACGAATTCGCGATTGCAAGTGCGGTATACCTCTTTGAAATTCCAAGCGGAACACAGTATATTGAGGTTCTGGTGCGATATCGCGGAGAACCGCATCGTTTAGAGATTGAGGACTATGAAGAGCCCATCGCTGGACGTGCTTGGATTCGCAACACCAAGCGAGAGGCAACACGACGCGGCTACTATGATGAAAACGCCAGTGAGACGCGTTACGGCGACACTTTCGTTCTTCGAGCGAAAAACCGATCCGAACGCATCAAAATTCCGGCTGTGGGTCATGTCAAAGATGGATGGATGGAACTACACATCGTTGCTGAAGGGGGCGAACAGATTGACGTAGAGCATATTGAAGTATCCAGCTATCGCAGGCAGCCGAAAGTTAGAGTAATTCAACGATACACGCCGACATATCGTTGGCGCCCATGGCACCGTTATACTTATCTCTACTTTTACGATGGTCCAGTCTATTACGCGACAGACTACGACTACTACCTCCGATGGAGTTATCCGATCTACGATCATCACTATCTCTCCATTCGTTCGTATTATGGGGGATACCTCGGACGCTACCGTGGCTATTATCCGAGTTCGTATTATCGCTACTACTCCCCGTATTATGGCTCTTACCACTCGTACTACCGTGGCACACCGAAAGTTTATCAGCGCCGGACTCGGTTGAATAAGTGGAGCACGCAGCATGAGTCAACGCGTCGGCAATACAGTCGGAGCCGATTGTCGGCAAACAGTCGACAGGCAGACCGTTCAGTAGTCCGGAGAAGTGTTCGCACGACACTCGAAAACCACCGGAAACAGACGCCGGCAACAACAGAGCGGGTTGCGCGTCGGACAATTATTGCGCAGAAACAGCGCGCCCTTGCCTCTGCCTCAACGCTCCGCCAAAGTAGCGTAAGACAGAGTGTTTATGCTCCAGAAAACACGGTCAGTAAACAGCGGCGTTATCCTGATGACACAACACGGAGCGTGAATCGCTACAGCAGGTCTATAGAGACGCGGCGGACAACACCGCTTTATAGACGCCCGGCTACTACATCGTCAAGCCGCTCGTACTCTTCAAGTACAAGCAGCGGCTCCGCCTCAAGGTATAGGAGCACGACTTCAAGTTCTAACACCTCACGCGCAAACACAAGCGTTAGCCGTTCAAGAACAACAAGCACATCACGTGAGAGAACAAGCGTCAGCCGCTCAGCAAGTTCGTCAAGATCACGTACAAGTGTCAGCCGTTCTACTGCCACAAAGACGCGGACGCGTCCAACGACCTCAAGCTCCAGCGTATCACGCAGTAGTTCAAGTAGTAATGATGACGATGATAAACGGAGCAGTAGCAGTAGTAGCAGTCGGAGCCGTACAACAGAACGGACGAAACGCCGACGGTAAGATATTCATGGAAGTTAAGATGGACTTCGCGCAACCTCTTGGAAGCGTGAAGTCCAGACACCTACACATTAGATGCGATTTTTGCGAGTTTTTCTAATTATTTTACTACTATTTTTTACCCTTCATGCCAGTTTTGCACAGGAGGCTGAAAATAGTACGGACTCGGAGCAGAAAACAGTTGACACCGAGGAAGAGGTCGAACTTGTTTCGCCAATCGGTGCGATGGTTCGTTCCGCCGTTTTCCCAGGGTGGGGACAATTTTATAGCCGCAGCTACTTCCGAGGTAGCTTGACTGTTCTCGGAGTAGGCGGTTCTGCTATCGGTGCCTTGCTGGCACAGAGATCTTTTAATAATCGTTACAATGACTACGCAACGTATGCCAGTTTAAATCCCCATGACGAAGCCGGGGTATTAGAAAGATACGACTACGCAAATCAACGCTACAAACTCAGAACATTTTTTATGTATACCGGGATTGGTATCTGGGTCTATAGCCTCATCGACTCTTATGTGAGTTCAAACTTCTATAATGCTACCACCTTGGTCGAATCCATCCAGCAAGATGCAAAAGACATGGAAAAATTGGGGATTGAAATCGGTGCCACCCCTTCACATCTTTATTTTGGTATTGTTAAAACTTTTTAAATTTAAAGGGAGAACATCCATTATGTTCAGGAGTTTGATAAAAATCGGAGGTATACTCATTTTACTCATAGGTTTTATAGGGTGTGGGGATGCCGAAAAAGTCGGTCAGGTTCCACCTGAAGAACTCCTTCAAATTAATAAAGTCTTAGAACGGTGGCGTGAAGGTTATGAAACCGAAGATGTTAATGCTTACATCAACACCTTTTGGGAAGATGGTTTCCTTTACGTTTCCGACATGGGGACAGACGGGGACAAGACAGATGATCTGGAATTTGACGACATCCGCCAAGAACGTGATGCCGCGACTCGCGTTTTCGAGCAGTTTCAGGATATTGAGATAGAACTCTCCGCTCCGCCAGAAATTTCCATGAATGAAGATGGCAATCGAGCAGAAGTGCGGAATCACTATAGAATTCAAGGATTCGTTGCAGACGGTCAGTCGCTTGAAGGTGGATTCACCGGATGGTTCGCTGAAGGTGACAATCTTTTCATTTTTGAAAAAAGAAATGAGGAATGGCGGATAACCGAATGGCACGACGAAGCCTTTAATGACGCAGAAATTCGCGTTGCTAATAACCTATAGATGGAAGAGAAGGAGGGGTAATTTCTAGTCCATACGCGGGGCAGAAATTCTGTATATCCATGTCGCAACAGGAGGCACACCTACGTGACTATTTTCAACTCATCCGAAAACACACCTTTACATTCTGCCTAAGTATTCTGCTGGTATTAGGAACTGCCTTAGTTATTTCACTCCGTTTGCCTAAAACGTATGCTGCCTCCACTCTAATGTTGCTTGTCCAACCCAGTGCAACGCCTTCTCTTCCTTCAGCAAATCTCTTTCAAAGCGTCCTCTCTGGTGGTATTGACCGCCGGGAAATGGAAACAATCAGTGCCCGCTTCTCCACAGAATCAATGCTGAAAACAGCAATCGAGAATCTTGAAGAAAACGGGAACGCGGACGCAGTCGCTCTCCTCCCACCGATCGGCAAACTCAAACGAATGCTGAAGGCACAACTAAACCCAGATTCTGATTATATCCATCTTTCGATCGCTTTGACTGAAGCAGAAGGGGGAGAGCGCAATGCAGCACTTCTTGTCAATCAACTCGCGCAAGACATGAAAACCTTGCGGCGTGGAGATGAAGAAACGAAACTTAGAAAACGCATGGAATTTCTTGAAGAAAAACAAGGAGAAATTCAAACTCAAATAAAAAAGGACTTAGATACCCTTCTACAATTCGTTCGACAAAATGGTAGTTCAGAGACATGGGTCCCAACGTTTACCAATTTGCTGGAACGTTACGCCAATGTTCGCGAAAATATTGAAACAAATCAGCAACAAGCCTATGCAACGCGTATCCATATCGCGTATCTGCAGGAACAATTAAGCCTCCTACCCGAACAAGCACAACTCTCCGAAACCACCACCTATGACCCTATCTGGCTCTTTCAGCAAGAGAAACTTTTTAACCTCGAATCACAGCGTGTCGCTGACAAAGAAAAAGTAGGAAAGATCCCCTCGGAATTGAAAGGGCTTGACGCACAAATCGCTGATATTCAGCAGAAAAACACACAAATCTCACCTAAGACCACTACCGTTACCTCCGGTCCCTCTGCACATTATACTTATATAAAGAACCACTTGATAACGTTCATCCCAAGCCTCTAGCGTTATGAAAATGCAGCGAAACTCCTAAAGCAAGAACTCGATACATTAGAAACTGAACTAGCGCAATTACTGGAAAAAATC
>VXZL01000690.1 GCA_009845505.1 Candidatus Poribacteria bacterium
CGGTTGAAAACCGCGCCTATTCAATTTATATAAGTTGTGTATGTAAATTATGCTTTAGATGAGGATGTTTTCTTAACTAAAAAATGAAGGAGTTTCATGTATGAAAGTCGGGCTTGCTTTTAAAACGGTACCGCTGCTGATACATGTTGTTTTAGTTATTTTTATGGGTTTGGCATCTATAGCGGTAGCACAACAGACTGAAATGGAATCAAGCGATACAACATCTGAACAGGAGGTCGTAACGCTTGAGGGTATAGTTGTAGTCGGAACGCGTGCGAAACCGCGTTCGGTTCTTGAATCCGCTGTCCCGATTGATGTTTTACCGAGTGATGATTTCGTCAAACAGGGAAGTGCTGATTTACCAGACCTGTTGAGAAACTTAGTTCCATCCTACAACGTTAATGCGCAGCCCATCGCCGATGCGGCTACTGTCGTCCGCCCAGCGAATCTGCGCGGGTTGGCACCAGATCATACGTTGTTACTGGTTAATGGTAAACGCCGCCACCGTGCCTCTGTAATTGCTTGGCTCGGAAATGGATTGTCCGATGGGGCGCAAGGTGCTGATCTTTCTCCCATCCCTTCCATCGCACTGAAACAGGTGGAGGTGCTACGAGATGGGGCATCGGCGCAATACGGTTCCGATGCGATCGCAGGGGTCGTGAACCTGCAGCTCAAAGACAGTTATGAAGGCGGGTCTTTTGAAATCAAACCCGGTATTTTCCAAGCCGGGGACGGTCTGATGTACGCCCTCGCTGGGAACATCGGTTTGGGGCGGGAAGATCTCTGGACGAATCTCAGTTTAGAATACGGTGGCATGAACGAGACAGATCGCTCGGTACAACGCGATGATGCCGCCGCGCTTATCGGTGTCGGAAATACCGATGTTGCTGACCCAGCGCAACCTTGGGGACACCCTATTATTAGAAACGACATCAAACTTTTCGCAAACTATGGGGCAAACATTACCGATGACATTCAGTTCTACGGTCATGCGAACTATGCACAGAAGGAAGTTGAAGGCGGTTTCTACTTCCGAAATCCCAATACCCGACCCGCTGTGTTTAGTAATGATGATGGGGAAACCTTACTTATTGGAAGATTGTCAGGCACAGGTGAAGTTCCTGTAGTCAAAATAACCAACAACATCCCTGATCCGGTTGCCTTACAACAGGTTTTCTCTGACCCGAATCTTTTCACGTTCCAAGAACTTTTTCCCGGTGGGTTTACCCCTCGTTTCGGTGCTGATACCCAAGATGCTTCGCTCCTCGTTGGTCTGAAGGGCGCGGTTTTGGCGGAAGTGGGGTGGGATTTGAGTGCTGCCTATGGACGGCACGCCTCCGATTTCTTTATCAGGAATACAGTCAATGCCTCGCTTGGACCGGACACACCGACTGAATTTGACCCAGGAGATTATATCCAAGCGGATACCAACATCAACCTTGACTTAACCTATCCACTGCACGATAGGGTGTTTCTCGCCTCTGGGCTGGAATATCGAACAGAAACCTTTGAGATTGTGCAGGGTCAGATTGAGTCTTGGGAGATCGGTCCGTTGGCAAGCCAGGGATTTAGTTCAGGATCCAACGGGTTCCCCGGTTTCAGTGATATTGCCGAAGGAAGTTGGACGCGTTCTAACTTCGCGGGTTATTTGGAAAGCGAGTTGCAACCGATTGGCTTCTGGACGGTTAATGCTGCGGTCCGTGGTGAGTACTTTGACGATTTTGGGAGTACAGTCAACTACAAAATCGCAACGAACTATGGCATTGCCGACACGTTCAAAGAATTGCTTTCAATTGATCCTGTTATTGACTTAAGAGTCCGTGGTAGTTACAGCACCGGTTTCAGAGCACCGACCCCCGGGCAGCAGAATGCCTTTAACGTCACAACGGAGTTCGGTGAAAACAATACGTTAGTTAATAAAGGGACTATTCCTTCTACGCATGCTGCCGCTGGTTTGGTGGGTGGTAAGGCACTTGAGCCGGAAAAGTCAAAGAATTTCACGGTTGGAACGGTTATCAACCACGCTATTGCGAGTATCACTGTTGATTATTTCAACATCAAAGTGGAAGATCGGTTGGCTCCCTCGAAAGATTTCCAGCGAGGACAAGACATTACTGAGGCACAAATCCAGCAGCTCGTGGCTGAAGGTATTACGAGTGCCGGAAATTTGCAGGAATTCCGATTCTTTACCAATGAATTTGAAACAAGCACCCAAGGTTTTGATGTGATTCTTACAGCACCCATACTGGACGGTGCTTTGAGTCTCGCCTATAACTACACGGGAACCACAGTAACCAAGCGTAATCCTGATATCCTTGACGACACGCGTGTCCGTTTATTAGAGGAGGGGGTTCCCCACCATCGTGGCAATGTGACCCTGACACAAGGCATCGGTGATAGTTTAGGTGTATTAGGGCGGATCAATTATTACGATCCTTGGTACGAGAATGCTGTAGGCGCGCAAACCTATGGTGGCGCGTTTCTCGTGGACCTTGAGGTCAGTTACGCACTCCTCGAAAACTTGGGGATCACAGTTGGCGTGAATAATGTCCTCAATGTTGAACCGGATAATATTACTTCGGCGGAGGGACCTGACGTGCCCTACGATATTAAAGAATTTCCAGCCAGAATTGTTGGTAGACCTTTCGGCGAATATAGTCCGTATGGATTTGGTGGTGCGTTCTGGTATACCAAAGTTGGCTATAGTTTTTAGGAATTATACAGTTCATATTTTGCGTTGGGAAGCGGTTTAAAACCGTTGCTCAACGCAAAAAGCAGTCTTTATCCTATTTTCTCAAAAGTGAGGTAACTAATAATGAGCAATCAAAACAGAGATGCAGAATATACAATGGGTCGCAGCGAAGAAGAAACAGAACGCTTAATTGAACAATCACAACTCTACGACGATGTAACACGGCGTTTTTTTTTTAGAAGCGGTATCGCCAAGGGTATGAAAGTCCTTGATGTTGGGAGTGGTGCCGGGGATGTGGCTCTTACGCTCGCTGAATTCGTCGGTCCCGATGGAAACGTTGTTGGTGTGGATCTCAACCCAGATATCCTTAAGACGGCGCAAGCTCGAGCGGATGCAGCAGGCTTTACGAACATTGAATTCATTGCGGGTGATACCCGAACGCTTGACCTTCCCGACGACTTTGATGCCGTTGTCGGTAGGCTTGTTCTGCTGTATATGGCAGATCCAGCAGAGGCACTTAAAAAGTTAGTTACGCATCTTCGCCGCGGCGGGATTGTCGCGTTTCAGGATACTGAGCTCGCGCTCTACCGGACGGTTATACATCCGGACACACCTTTGATAAACCAATTGGTCGAATGGGGACTCACGGTGTTTGAACGTTCAGGGGCACATCTCAACATGGGTATGGAACTTTACCGTGTATTCGTTGATGCGGGTTTGCCTGAACCGACCTTACACTTTGAGGCACCGATGGGTGGTCCTGAGGGCTGGCCCGGATTTGAGTATCTCGCCAACAGTTTCCGGAGCCTCGTTCCGCTCATGGAAGCGTACGGGATTGCCACAGCTGAAGAGGTAGATGTCGACACACTCGCGGATCGGATTCAAGCGGAAGTCACCACGTCAAAACGACCGCTCCTCTTGCCACCGCATATTACGGCGTATGTGACCCTCGCATCCTAAAAGGCTCTGTAGATGGCGAAAAATCGTTCAGAGAACCCATATACGTCAAGTCACGATGCCACCTATACGTTAGGACGCACTTCACATGAAACGACACGCCTTATTGAGCAATCCAGAATCTATGGGGAGTCAACAACTCGCCTCTGCAGACGCGCTGGTATTGCTGAAGGGATGCGCGTCCTTGAAATTGGTAGCGGTGCTGGTGATGTCGCTCTCACGCTTACTGAACGCGTTGGACCGACAGGGCAGGTTATTGGTGTAGACGTTAATGCAGCGATTCTCGACACAGCCCGTCAGCGTGCTGCCGAGGCTGGCATGCGGAACGTTGAATTTATTGCTGGTGATGCGCGAACGCTTGACTTTCCAGATAAGTTTGATGCAGTTGTCGGACGGTTTGTCCTGATGTATATGGCGGATCCTCGGACGGCATTTGCGAAACTCATGGCGCATGTGAAACCGGGCGGTATCGTCGCGTTTCAGGAACCCGAATACACGCTCTATCCTGCGTTCATACATCCCGACACACCGCTTATAAACCAACTCATTGCGTGGATTTTAGAGGTGTTTGAGCATTCAGGGGCACACCTTGACATGGGGATCGGATTGTATCGCGCTTTTATAGACGCAGGTTTGCCGCCACCAGCGATGCACCTTGAATCTCCAATTGGTGCAGCAGAAGCATGGGCGGGTTATCGATACATGGTAACTATCTTTCAGAGCCTCCTTCCACTTCTGGAAAAATACAGGCTGGCGACGGCAGAGCAGGTCGGTTTGGATACCTTAGCGGCACGGCTCCGCCAAGAGGTGCTTGCATCAAAACGTCCTTTCTTATTACCGTTACATGTGACGGCGCACGCAGTGTTTCCAATTTAAATGCCTAAAAATCTTTGTGAATTGCTCCGACTTTTCCAAAGGACTTCTGCTCATTTTCCTATGAAAAACTGTTATCATTT
>VXZL01000302.1:0-1241 GCA_009845505.1 Candidatus Poribacteria bacterium
CCCATAGACAGTGGCAGTGCTAGTTCCATATTCGATTCCCGCTGCTCGGTCTAAGGTTTTGGAAAGTGCCCTCATATCTTTTGATAGATAGGCTTTAGTGAAAGTACGATAGACCTCCTGAATCGCTTCTATTTCGGATTCAAAATCAATATTTCTAAATGCCACTTCGTCTTCTGGGATCTTTTCTATGTAGGACTTATCGATGTAAGGGGCTGTCGGAAAAAGGACAAATTCAATAAATTTGAGAGGCTCCTCGGTGCGTTCTTGGTCAAAGTCAAAATCAATCTCATCCCCACAATTCAGCAGGCATACCGATACGGCTATCGTCAATAGCACAGTCATCCGAGTTCCAAAACTTCTTTTTCGCCACATGATTTCATCTCCAGAAAATGTGCTAATAAGCGAGCATCCTGAGATTGACTGAAAAAGTGACAATCTCATTTGTGAGTGCTATTTCCCTTGTGTCATCAACTTTCGTCATCGTGGCACTCCCCGAGTTCATTGTGAAGTCAATACTCCAGTGAGAAAAGAATTCATAACCGATACCGCCTGAGACAGAAACCCCGGTCTGTCTGGCATTTTCCAATGTAAGCGGGGGTTGCCATGTTACGAGTGTTGCCAATCCGATGTTCCCGACGAAGTAAAGACCTATCCTTCGGAATGGAAAAAACATGAACCCCATTCCGGCTGCTCCATTAGCAACCGTGGTATCGTTGGCGAAATGTTGGAGGGGGAGCCATGAAATGCGGCTCGTGTAGTAGAGTAGGAACTGGTCGGTGAGTCCGTGTCCGATTTTCAACTCTGTGATCAGGGCGGATCTTATGAAACGCTTGGTTGACCAGTCGGTTGCCTGCGTCCCTCTCCAATAGTATTGCGCGAGCGGTTGCGTAAAACTGGTCCCACCGACTCCGACACCCAAGCCAAAAATAAAGCCTTTACGCCTCCCACGGTAGTTTTTCCTTGCCAACCCTCGGTTGTTTGGCGAATAGTGTATCGCGGTGATTCTACCCTCTTTTTTTAGGTATGGGTCGGTATCGTCTGGTAAACTGAACCGTGTGTGTTCTTGTGCGAAACCTGTAGACGGAGATACCCCTGAAAACAGAAGCAAGAAAAATATCGAAACCAGTGTCTGCTGCATGAACCTCCTCGCTGTTCACTAAATCTAAAATGTTGACTACACCATCACTGTTAACATCTTCTTTGCGCCGCGGTAGTTCAGGAAACATGTTGATAATGGCGAT
>VXZL01000302.1:1341-4604 GCA_009845505.1 Candidatus Poribacteria bacterium
GGAAACATGTTGATAATGGCGATATGATTAGCTGCATGTGCGGTGTCGAGAGGTATCTGACCTTGTTTGTTCTTGAGTGAGGGCTTGATGTCCTCATGAGCGAGTAAGGCTTGGACGATCTCCACCTTTTCATACATGACAGCATAGTGCAGCGCAGTCATTCCACCTACATCCTGTGCATTGATGTCAATGGCGGGGTCATCCTCAAGTAATTGCAGTGCATATTCAGGAGGATTGTGTTTGGTCTCAAAGATAAACGGGTATCTGGGCTCGCAACCACCTACCCCTTTTCCGTAATCTACAGAAACATAGTCATCAAAGAAACAATCATCTTTGGCAAGGTTTTCGTAATAGTATTTGTAAAGCCAGACGATGCCACGCTTGTCGTCCTCGCCGATGGCTAGCGGTGTATCGCCAAATCTGTATCCTGCCATCACTGATGCTGGCTGCGTGCCTGTTGTCCACTTCAACCCACCCCGACTACGCATAACTCCCACACGAGCATAAGTATCACTCAAGCCGAAGGTATGCCCAAACTCATGGTTAAGGACCCAGAGCATACGGGGTGTGGTTTTTGTCCCCACTCGCATGACTACTTTGGGTGGGAAAAGCAGCCCTATCCCGGCAAAGGATATTCCTGGAGTGCACTCAAAAGTCACCCGCAGATCGATCTCTCTGAATTCCTCTCCCAATATCTCCCATATTCTCTGCAAGTCTTCAGGTTGATTGCGGTCGAATTGATTGAATTGATTGGGGTCGAAGTCAGGCTGTAGTTCGTAGATGAACCTATCAACAATCGGTCGTCCTGGTTGTAGTTCCTTGAGCGGCTCGAGCCATGTCCGAAGTGAGGCTGACATAGCATCCTCCAGTTCCTTGCCGTTTTGTCTTTCTTCTGGCTTACAATCTGCACCGTAACGGTAACCGATCTTCCACTGCGGCTTATGAACCTTGGTAATGAGTAACTTGTATTCGTCCAACGGAAACGCGCCCTCCGAATGCCCTGTCGTTACGAATCCATGTACTACGGGCGTGCCGCTGAAGAGCAGGGGCATTACCAGCAGCACACCGAAGATATATCTCATTTTTTTCAAAACTTTCATACAACAGTCCTCATCATCCTACTGCCAAATCAGTATTTTGTCAGTTGCGCTGAAGTTGCCAGCGGCAAAAAAAGTCGTCTATTTTGGAGAAAAATGCTGTAATCTATGTCAGAAACGTTTTTGGGTAAGATGGGAACTCCCTTTTTTAGAAGGAGGCTTGAAAGAGTGCGACCATATCGGTTTCCGTACACGCCCGCGGATTAAATTTGTGACAATGATCCAGCATTGCATCTGCTGCGAGTTTCGGAATTTTCCGGCGATCTAAGCCTGCAGCCCCAAGTCCCGCGGGCATATTCAATTCCGTATTAAACGCCCTAATCTTATCAATAGCAGCGTTCCCCGCTTCGTCAATATCCATGTCAGTGGTGTCTATGCCTAAGGTGCGTGCGACTTCAGCGTACTTCTCGCTGGCGTGAGAGAAGTTAAATTCCATGACGGGTGGGAGGAGAATGGCGTTCGCTACGCCGTGCGGGATGGGTGCGTCTGTGGAGAGCTGATGCGCCAACGAGTGGACGGCACCGAGCCCTTTCTGGAAGGAGAATGCCGCCATGCACGATCCGAGGAGCATCTCTCCCCGCGCGGTTACGTCTTCGCCGTTATGATAGACCTTTTGGATATTCGCACTTAATATCTTGAGTGCCTGCAACGCGACCCCCTCAGCAATCGGGTGATATTTCGTTGCCGTATATGCCTCAATCCCATGGGTGATGGCATCCATACCTGTCGCAGCAGTGAGTGCGGGTGGCATGCCGAGCGTTATGCCTGGATCCAGGAGTGCGATGTTCGCCATGTTGAAAGGAGTAACGATTGCGCGCTTTCGCCAACGGTCGGTTGTCTGTAGCGATGTATCTGTAATAATCGCGCCTTGTGAGACTTCACTACCAGTGCCAGCAGTTGTTGGCACGCATATTAAAGGAGGCATATCGCCACGAATCCGCGCAAGTCCACCAACATCAGCATAGTATGGCTCTAACGGTGGTTCGTGGGTTATTAGGAGGCGAATGGCTTTTGCGGCATCCATCACGCTTCCGCCACCAACAGCGATAACAACATCACAGGCTTCTGTTTTGTAAGCCTCCACACCGTCTGCGATGCTGAGGTCTGTCGGATTCGGTTCGATGTCTGAATAGATAGCATACCCTAAACCTACTACGTCCAACGCCTCAGTCGCCTTGGCGAGGATACCGGCATTGATAACGCCGGCATCGCTCACTAAGAGCGGCTTTTTGCCATCAAACGCTTTGACATGTTCGCCCAAATTTTGGATGGTGCCATCTCCAAATTCAATGCGCGGGGGTAAGAAATAACTCAACATTTTTCATCCAATTCCTATCTCGTAGCCTTGAGGTGTGCCCAAGTGGTCGCGAGTTTACTTTTTGCGTCAACTGGCAATGAGGGTCCATCGGGTCCGTAGACGATGACATCATCATATTTCGCGACCGTTGCCCATGTTGCGAGACCGATACGTCCGACACCGCCTTCGGTATCATCGTCTACCTGTGCGACTTCTTCATCGTCAAGGATGACTGTGTAACTATCAGGGGTATTGACGATCTTGATGTGATACCAATCTTTATCTTTGATGGTGTGGTTGCTATTCGCCCCGGCTTTGCCGCCCCACGATTCGACCTGTGAGCGTGTATTGCCCCAACCGCCAAGGTTCCACCAGTATTCCAGGGAGGGTTTGAGGTTTTCCATACGCGGCGGATGGTCTTCGAGTGCCTGTCCACGCGGTTGCATTAAGCCTTGGCAGCGGAACATAATCAAGAACCCTTCGGCACCACTGACTTTGCTGCCTCGGACCTCATAGGTGTACTCACTCCAAGTGTCATCCCAGAATTCATCGGCAACAACACTCATGCAGTTAACGGAATTCTGGAGTTGATGGTATTGATCATCTGCGAATTCCCATTCTCCGAAAAGTGGCACCCATTTATCTTCAGATGCCTTTGCATCATCGAAATTGTCCTCAAAATAGGTCTGTGCTGTCGCGAGTGTCGCGATTCCAAAGGTGATTGCACAGATTATGATAAACAAGATACAGTTTTTCATAGTAAGATTCTCCTTTTTGGTATTATCAAAGGCTGCTGCCTGCTTGATGGGTCTACGCCCTCATTCTGACTTCTTTCCGACTTTTATTGATATAACATCCACATTTAAGTG
>VXZL01000103.1 GCA_009845505.1 Candidatus Poribacteria bacterium
CATTATAGCACAATCTTCCTTTAGGGAGTGGCCTAAAAAACCGTAGGCAGTACAATGTTATATTGCTGTTAGATGAACCTGGATTATCACTTCATGCTACAGCACAGGGGGACCTTCTTCAATTTTTTCAAAAGGAACTTGCGTTACGGCATCAAGTTATCTATACAACACATTCACCTTTTATGGTTGATTCTAATAGTTTAGATCGTGTTAGGCTTGTTGAAAACCTGAGCCTCAAACAAGGATCAAATCAGCGAAAATATAGAGACTTAGGAACTAAAGTTTATCCCAATGCTCTTAAGGTTAGCAGAGGTAGCCTACTCCCCCTACAAACAACTCTCGGCTATGATATATCACAAAATATGTTTATCGGTATAAATAATCTGATAGTTGAGGGTGCTTCAGACCTCGTCTACATAAAAACCGTTTCTTCCTATTTTGAAAAAAATGGTGCGCGGGGATTAGACCCTGCTTGGAATATTGTGCCTGCAGGAAGTGTATCCAAAGTAGCCAGTTTTATTGCCCTATTTGGTGCCAATACCGATTTGAATTTTGCTGTACTCGTTGATTCACACAAGAAAGGGTGGCAGCGCATTGAAAATACCTGTGATGCAGGTTTTATTGATAAGGAGAGAATTCTGACTTATGCTGATTTTACATCATCTAAGGAGGCTGATGTAGAGGATATGTTTACCCCAAGTTTCTATTTGACTCTAGCCAATCAAGTATATGGCATGGCTATAAAGGCGGAACATTTAACAACTAAGCATCCGCGTATTATTGAACGTTTGAAGGGATACTTTAAAGATCATCCTCTACCAAATAATGATAGGTTTAGCCATCTGAAACCTGCTATTTATTTAAGGGACAATAGTGCATCTATTACGGCACCAAAAAACTCTCTTGACCGTTTTCAAAAACTTTTTGATGCGTTGAATAAATTGGTTATCAAATAGCATAATAGGTCAGCGCGCAGAATACAAGCCTGCATTATTGTGTCTACAATAATAGGACCGTTCAGATGGGATTTTATGGCAATGGTCTTATATACTATCTCAGATTCCCTATATTGAACCGTCTCCAAACTTCTGCTGGAACAACGATACCGTATCGTGGTCAGGATGGTTCGGGAGCGCAGCCGGTGCTTCCCAGTCTTCAGGGACATCTGTTAATCTCACAGGCTTGCCGTCGTTTTCCAAAACCGATTTCCAGCCCGCGAGGAATACATTCGTTTTTTGCAAAATTTCCGCAAAGGTTTGGGGCATCTCGTTGTGCAGTGCCATATTCTGAAACGCCCAAATCGTCGGCACCCAGATCTCCGTCTTGTCGAACGGGTAACCTGTGCCAGTGTAAATCTTAAAATTCTCACCACCGTAGGCTTCCTGTGTATGAATCTGCACCGTTCCCCATGAACCGCTTACTTGATGGAGTGTGCCATAGAACTGCCGTCCACTGCTATCTATGTGCTCAAGCGTAATGACACCGGGTGGACTATGCCAACTGTCCGCTTGATACGCTACGGATACGACCGGATTTCCCGCCGCCGCTATCGCCTTGCAAACCATATAGACACCGTGAATCCCGTGTGTCGGATAGTCGTCAAACGAATTCGTCGCAGTATAACAGACGATTTGTTTGTCGCTTGCCCACGCCTTGGCACGCGAAATAGCATCATTGTGCTCATGGCTCGATGGCGCAAGGATTGTCGCACCGTGCTTTTGCGCCAGTTCAATCATCTGCTCCGCTTTAGCAAGAGAGTTAGCAAACGGTCGATTAATAAGGTTTGGCAACCCCGCTTCGAGATACGGTTCATGGAGAATATGGTTCCACGGGTGGTTGTAGTAGCCGCCAGAAATCACGCCGTCTACCTTCCCCAGCATATCGTCAAAATTTTTAACAACTTCGCAATCGTAAGGCGCAGAGACCTCTTGCGCTTTCTCGTATTCAATATCCCAACAGTGGGTAATCCGCATCCCTGTGAACGGCGTATCTTTTTCACCCGGACGCGGGTTGATATGCGGTGCCCACAACGGCATGTGCGAATACGATGCAACGTTCAGAAACCCGACGCGGAAAGGTTCAAAGTTAGATGCTTGCATAGTTCTCTTCCTTTATGAATTCCCGGTTTGTAGTAGGGCAATTCATTGCCCATTTCTTCGGCCTATAGATACCCGGACAATCGCTGGCGAGGTTTCCTAACCTCACCCGAATGCGCGTCCCATCTCTCTTTTCTGACTGCTGACTGCTGATTGCTAACCGCTAACAACCATTTACATCGAAACCCAAGTCGAACCGTTCTCACAAGACTCAACCGCTTTGTAAATGAACTGCATCCCCCGCAATCCATCGTAGACCGTCGGAAAATCGTAAGCCTCGGTTTCCATAGGCTCGCCGTCAATGTAGCGTCGGATCGCTTCGACAACGCCGACGTAAATAGTTGCAAACGCCTCCAAGTAGCCTTCCGGGTGTCCAGTCGGAATACGTGCCCCTGCTGCCGCTGCGTCGGAGAGATACCCCTGACCGCGCGTAAGCGTCTGTCTCGGTTCACCATAGCGATAGAGTTCAAGGTAATTCGGATTCTCTTGTGCCCATTTTACCGCGCCCTGTTCAGCGTAGACGCGGAGCGTGAGTCCATTTTCCTCGCCAGTGGCGACCTGACTTATGCTTAAAACGCCTTTTCCGCCCCCCTTAAAACGGAGTAGGGCATTGACATCCTCATCCAGCACCCTATCAGGAAGGAAAGTACTTTTGTCAGCACAAAGTTCGACAATCGGATCCCCTGTGACGTATTCAAGCAGGTTCACGCAGTGTGTGCCAACATCGCCCATCGTGCCGCCGATACCTGACTGTGCAGGATCAACCCGCCACGCTGCTTGCTTCTGACCGAGTTTCTCGTGTGGAACCATCAAAAAGTCCTGAAGATATTCGACAATAACCTTACGAATTTGTCCCATTGAGCCTTCAGCAAACAACGCACGCGCATGCCGCACGAGCGGATGTCCTGTATAATTATGGGTCAACCCAAAGACAAGCCCCGAATCTTCAACGAGTTGGACAAGTGCCTCAGCTTCCTCAAGACTGTAAGTCATCGGTTTATCACAAACAATGTGAAAACCCGCGTCCAAAAATGTTTTTGCAATCTCAAAATGTGAGATATTTGGCGTGACAATACTCACGAAGTCGATGCGCTCATCTTCAGGAAGCCTCGCTTCCGCTGCCGCCATCTCTGCGTAACTGTCATAACAACGATTTGGATTGAGATACAACTCCGCACCCGTGATTTGTGTGTTTTCCGGGTCACGCGAGAAACAGCCAGCGACGACCTCAATTTGTTGATCGAGCGTCGCAGCGATGCGGTGCACGCCGCCGATAAACGCGCCTTGTCCACCGCCTACCATACCCATCCGTAATTTTCGTTTCCAAGATTCCATAAGGTCTTACTCCAATTCATTATCAAGGACTTAAAAACTAACAACCGCCTCAATTCAAGCCGAGAATATCCCGATTCCGTGCTGTGTCGGTCTCACCGCCTGCAAAGTCATCGAAGGCGACATCTGTCGTTTCAATGATATGTTTCGCAATAAACGGGGCACCTTCCGCGGCACCCTGCTCTGGACTTTTGACACAACATTCCCATTCCAGCACCGCCCAGCTGTCATAACCCGCTTCGGTGAGCAGTGTGAACACCTGTGTGAAATCCACCTGTCCGTCACCGAGAGAACGGAATCTCCCTGCGCGTCCAGCCCATGACTGATAACCGCCGTAAACCCCAACGCGACCGGTCGGGCGGAATTCAGCATCTTTAACGTGGAAACCTTTAATCCGTTCGTTGTAAAGTCGGATAAAATCAATATAATCGAGTTGTTGAAGAAGGAAATGACTCGGATCGTAGTTCAGACAAGCAGCCGGATGGTCGTTCGTATAATCAAGGAACATCTCATAAGTTGCACCGTCGTAAATGTCCGAACCTGGGTGGAGTTCGTAAGCAAAGACCTGACCGTTATCGTGTGCCAGATCCAGCAAAGGCGACCATCGTGCAGCGAGTTCCTTGAACGCTTCTTCGATGATCCCATCGGGACGTTGTGGCCACGGATAGACGGTCTGCCACGCGAAACCCCCTGAAAGCACAGGGATAACATCCAGTCCCATATTTACTGAGGCGTGGATACATTTCGTCAATTCACCTGCTGCCCACGCCGTTCTTTCGTCACCACGCAAACCGGGTGGATGGAACGCCTCAAACATAACTTCGTATGCCGGATGCATCGCTAAGACCTGTCCAGCGAGATAGCCTGCCACCTCCGTCGCTTCGAGTCCTATTTCATTGAGTGTTCCTTTTAATTCATCACAATAGGTTTTAGATTCCGCAGCTTTTCCGATGTCAAGAACCCGTTCATCCCAATTGGGAAGTTGAACACCCTTGTATCCTAAACTCGCCACCCATCTCCCAATATTTTCCAATGTATTGTATGGTGCTTCATCCCGCATGAATTGCGCGAGAAAAATAGCTGGACCTTTGATTTTCGGCATTATTCCTCCTTGCCATTTTTCTGTTCAAGTCTTTTTCGTCCAGTAGGAGCGACCTCCTACTG
>VXZL01000285.1 GCA_009845505.1 Candidatus Poribacteria bacterium
CAGCAACTCCTTGAAAACGCAGCGTCTCTCTTTGAACCCACTGATAAAGTATCTAAAGACGATGCGGAACGGATTGCTCACTTGGAACAACTGGTTGGGAAGTTGACCGTGGCATTAGACATCCACAAAAAAGCCGCGTCGATTATCAATGCGGCACGCGACGATTGACAACCCCAAAATACCCTCGCTCAGTGTTACGGTATTTGGCACCTATTGCGTTTGAAAATAACATTCGTCTTAACCAGGACTTACGCACCCCACTGGTAGGTGCGGTTTCTAACCGCACCGATTGCACTCTGATAAACCGAATTCTACACTTTTGCGTAAGTCCTATTAACTTTAGAGAATTTTGGCCCTAACAAGCGTTGATACTTCAATCGGATCACACAAATAAGATTTCTACCTGAGGTTCTTCGCAAGATCTCCAAGCGGAAAACCCTCGTCTTCATCTTCCCATACAGAGTTTTTGATATGGATCTCTGCCTTACCCGATTCAAAATCTAAATCAACACCAGAAGAGGTATCATCCGGAATCTCAGCATGCACCATCTCTTGGTCTTCAATAGATTCGCACAATAGGGCCACGCGGTCTCCTAATTTTTCACGGATATTCTTAATAAACCGCATATTGCTTTTAACTGCCTCTGGATCAAGTGGGGTATCCTCAGGCATTGGAACTACGCAGAGTAAGAATTCTTCTCCCTTATCCAAGGCGTTTTGAGTCTGCTTAGAACTCATTTTGACACTTTGGGTTCGGGCAGATTTCACCTCAATCCACCATTTTCGGTCACCCTGAGTTACATCCAGTGCTGTCAAATCGATCTCAAAGTCCGCGCCGATGTCTACAGGATTCACATTGAAACCTTTCTTTTTCAGACTCTCCCCGACCCATTTTTCTACTTTCTTGCCAAAGTCTCGATTCCCACTTATCGTTCGCTGTTGTTTCTGACGTTTTTCAGCATCTTCTACTGCCTGATCCAAGTCGCCCCCGGTAGCCTCTAAAATCCGCTCAAGATTCTTAGAGGTGCTTTCATTATCTTGTATGTGACGGAGCAATTGAGGGCTGTTATGTAACTTTGTAGCAGTGTTAATTAGCATGTCCCGTTTTTCTTGGTCGTCCGCTATGAATTCTAACCTCAAATCAGAAGGTGTTATACCAAGTGCCTCCAATAATTTGGAAGCGTCGGGATTCTCGTCCAGAGAATCAAGTTTCCACCCATAATCCCGAAGGAGTCTGGCAAGTTCCCCAGTATTTGGCTTGAAACGTTGCTTGTCCTTATCGTTGTGGATCCAGTGGTTATTTCGCACTGGTTCCAGCCATGCAGATAGATGATATTTATGAGAAATGTCCTCTCCGCAGAAATTACATTTTGCTTCTCTGACATCTAGGTATTGACTGTCCGCTTTGATAAGCCATTCGGTGAGAAATCGCCAGAACAGGTAGGCACGTTCTCTAGTATTGCGTACCCTATCCATGATTGCGACTCTTTTTACAAAGTCTGTTGCACCAACGATAGGTTCAGTAGTCTCGTGATCCTCCTTATCTCCAGATATTTCTGGCGATAAAGCTTTGAGCCCCATCTCGCCACAGGGAATTATTATGTTTGTTCTAACAAGTCCTTGTTCATCAAGTTTTTTCCAAGCGTCCGGGCTAGATACCTTTTCAAAGAATACATCAGCCAAAATACAGTCAGGTGGAAAGAGTTCGGAGAATTCCTGTAAATCTTCGTGCCATGCTCCGATAGGTGCTAGTGGTGGTTCTCCAGCGAGAAGTAGGTTGGCTGGACTTTACAGATTTTTTGCCTTTCATGACGAAACCCTTCCAAGAGATATGCAATAGAAAATATAGGTGGATAGAGTATCCACTTTTTCTATTGCTATTAGAATGCATTTTTATGAGGTCGCATTGTTTACCTATGCATTGATTCCCGATACGATTCGGTTGAGGTAGGGACAGCCTCAGGCAAGGCTGATCGTATTCCCTACCCAACAATGCGTAAGAATAGTATACTATCTTTGTGTCAAAATCTCAAGAAAAATCCAGTGATTGCCCGTGATAGAGCACACAACTATAGGCGAGGTCTACATCCCTGCTTTAAAAGATGGGGTTTTGACACCGAAGAAGATAAACTAAACATCCCTAATTTTTTGATTTTTTATCTTGCCATTCGCCAATGTATATGCTATACTTTTATAACCAGTTTTGGGTGGCACTACGAAGTATACCGTACGGTATGTCTGCCACCCTCCCACCTTCGTAGGGGGATAAGGGACTGGAGACTGGAAAATTCAAGCTATATGATGAAAACAACAGATGAAAAAATCAGGACAGTCATTGAGATGAACACGTTCTGGTTTTCTAACCGGCAATTTGAGAACACTTATGAAGGGTATATCAACGCGCTGAAGGAAAACCTGTTGCATCTCAAGAATCGTGTTGAGAGGGAAAAGTTGTCTGTAGAACTCATAGCGGATTTTCTTGATGAGGAAGGGAAAGATGGTTTAACAGCTCTGCTTGCTCTCACCGGATTTTCGTATGAATTGCTAAAGCGGGTGTTTACGTTTATCCGTATCAAAGATGCGCCAGAACTCAACGCGCTCGTATACAGAGATCATTGGCTACCTGAAGGTGAAAGCGACTCAACTGAGGATATTCAAGAGTGGGGGACGGGGTACATTGAGCGTCGGATGAGCAGAGATGCGTCTTTCAGGTTGGGGGTTGCCAATGTCTTTTTTAAAGGCGCAAGAACGGGAATGTTATACGAGGCATTGCCACTCTTTCATCTGAAAAAATTAAATTTCTCGAAGATGAACTTTCAGATGGAAGCCTTACTTGATACTTTAGTTCGTTACAAGGAATTCGGTTCTTATAATGCGAAGCGAGAAACGAATCCAGAGCGACTTGTAGAACAACTTTTGAAGGAAATAGATGTTGGATACGCGAGGGGAGACTTGTCAGAATTGATATACAACGCCCCAAATGAAAAACGAACAATGGATTTCATCATTCCCAATAAAACGAACCCTAAAGTCATGATTGAAAGTTCATATTTGGCGACAACGTCATCAGGACAAGGCGATAAATCCAAGACAGAAATCCATATTGATGGCTTAATAAAAGAACATTATTCTGATGCCCGTTTTTGGGGGTTTGTTGATGGAATCGGTTGGTATGTTCGGAAACAGGATTTACAACGTATGGTTGATGCCTATGAAGATGTCTTTACGTTTCACGAGGAAGAATTGGAACGATTCAAGTCCCAACTTTTGGAGGTGCTTTGATAATGGAATACACGAACAAAATCATCGCCGGAGATTGCCTGACGGTTATGCGTTCCATTGCCGACAATTCTGTGGATGTGACCTTTGCAGACCCTCCGTTCAATCTCAAGAAGAAGTATAACGGTTACATTGACAGCCGGGAATTTGAAGAATATCTTCACTGGTGTCAGCAGTGGATTGAGCAGATGGTTCGCATCACCAAACCGACCGGCTCGATTTTCGTTCATAATATTCCACGGTGGTTAACCTATTATGCGTCATTTCTCAATACTGTTGCGGACTTTCGACATTGGATCTCGTGGAGTGCACCGACATCACCGATGGGGAAAAGTCTTCAACCCGCGCATTATGGGATTCTTTTTTATGCCAAAGATATAAAACAGAACAAGTGCTATGAGCTTCGGTCCCCCCACAAGCGAGACAGGAAGTCCGTTTATCTCTCAAAAGACTATGGCGGTAAGAAAGCGGGGCTGCACCCGTTCGGTCCCCTGGTCTCCGATGTTTGGACAGACATTCACCGGGTGAAACACAATAAATACCGCGACGCACACCCATGTCAGTTGCCAATTCATTTACTTGAACGATTAATCCTCATGAGTTCTGATGAAGGCGATACGGTTCTGGACCCTTTCATGGGGACAGGGACAACGGCTCTGGCAGCAAAACGACTCGGTAGAAACTATATCGGGATCGAACTGGATGCAAAGTATGTAGAAATCGCTGAGAACAAGCTCGCACAGGAAATCAGTGATTCAAAACTCGGTGATGTTTGGGTGAGTTTTTTCTTAAAAAAAGTTGCCACGCTTCGGAACATTGATTGGGATCTTATAGCACCGTATTTCATAATTCCTGAAGATCCTAAACAGGTTGACTTTACAGAAATAAAACTCAGTCAAGGGATTGACATGATAGAGGACATTATACACAAATCCTCTAAATAAAAGTGACTCCCTCATCATCATGGATTTGTAGGGTCGCAATCAAGCGGTCGATTCTTAGTTCACTGCTCTTGTTATAGGAGAAAACAATGCCGAATTGAACGGAGCAGTATACTCGTTACTTTCAAGCACTCATTGATGAACTCTCGGAACAACATAACTTTCCTAATACCCATCTTGTACAACGAAGGCATTTTCACCAATTCTATATATTTCTGTGAATAGGAGTGCCAATCTACAAGTTGGCAGAAAAACATGAAAGGCACGCGTCCGTTAGACAACCACGATATCCGTTGTTGAATATGAGCAACAACACTTGTCTTAACTTTACCGATTTTTGGTCTAAATTAACT
>VXZL01000369.1 GCA_009845505.1 Candidatus Poribacteria bacterium
CTGGAAGCTCGTACGATATGGTTGCAGCATGTCTTTCAAGTTGGTGGTCAACCTCAATGCCACTTATTCCAACCCACTCGTCAATTCCTTCTATGGAAAAGGTTAATGACTTAAAACGCGGAACTTCGCCTTCACGGTATGCAACGCCTTTAAAAACTCTCATTACATCAATTGATGATTTCGATATATCATCAAATGTTCTTGATATATCAACATTAGACGACATACTTCTACAATAGCAATCGTCAAGTGTAACAAATCCCATTTTTTCACTATGTCCAACTATTCGTTCTATTGGCCCTGTATTACGACCAAATGTCCCGAACACTCCAAAAAGTTCCAGCTTAATCACTCCTCTGTCTGATATTGAAAGTGTTCCAAATATCCGTTCATCAGGAACAGACGGAAGCCAAAAGTAACCAGAGTCTTTCAATTCTTCTTTGATTCTCATTGTGGTGTTCCTCTAAATTGTATTGAAATTTCAAGGACATTAAACGCGCAATGAATTGCGCTACTACAAACAGTAATTACAAACCGCTCTCAATTATCTGAACCAGGACTTTTGTTCTGTCATCTTGAAAGTGACGCTTAGGCTTCACCAGAATCCCAATTTCTTTTTGTAGGAGTGAGATCCAGCTCGCGACTACTATACATCGTATCAAACTTGACAAAGCACTTTAGGCTATCAAGGGTTAGAGCACGTCCGGAGTATTCTTGCAGATATACGCAGGAGGCAAGTAAGCCAAACACGCAGGGAAGCATACAATATGAGAGTTAAACGCTGCAAGATAGGTTGATTTAGCGAGGTGAAATATAATCGCTCAGAAAATCTACTGCCTTGACAATTGGAATCCCTTGATATGAACCAAGTGAAAGCAGATGTTGATCACCACTGATAATCACATCGGCTTCCGACTCTATAGCACAAGCAATGATATCGTCATCATCTGGGTCGTCAGGGACAGCATTAACGATAATTGTTCCGGGCACTATAATTGCAAAGGTCCTGAGGATCTCAAGATATTCAGCAATATCAGCATCTGATAGGTTATTTTTTTCCTGAATACGTGGGCGATGTACAACTGACTCAAACTCTTCCAATATAAAAGGAGAGACTGCAAGTTCAATCAGGCCGATACGCCAGAGTTTTACGATTTGAGCTGGATGCCCATTAGGTCGGATAATTGCACTAATATGCTGGTTTGTATCCAGTACAACACGCATTAGGCAGACGACTTACTCCTTTTACGTGTTTTCTCGGCGCGTACTTCAGTAATTGCCTGTTCGATATCGGCGTGTGCTTCTTCTTCACTCACTGCTGGTACTTTTTCCCATATTCTATCCAGTACAGAGAAGGCCTGCTCTCGCTGTTGAAGCATTTCTTCATAAGCCTCAATTGGAACAATGGCGGCGAGTGGTGTGTCGGCACGTTTGACTATCAACCGGTCCCCGTTGTGGTAGACCCCGTCGAGCAATTCACCAAGCTTCTGATGCAATTCCGTTGCTGAAACTTCTTTTCTCATTGTTTTCTCCAATTAGCGTTGCCAGCATACATAGCAGGAAATATATTGTAAAGTATATCATAGATTCAGTGGGAAATCAAAGGTTTTTGGGTTGTTGGGGTTCCTAACTCGCTAATTTGACATCACCCTCAAAATCTGCTATACTCTACACATCCAATAAACAACACAATTTAACGGAGTTAGATTAAATGTACAACTTAAACGGAAAAGTTGCTCTGGTAACAGGCGCGGGGGGCAAAAACGGCATCGGACGCGCTATCGCAACCCGATTAGCAAAAGAAGGTGCGGATGTCGCCGTCAACGACATTACCGAACACCCATACACCACGGATCAAGGAGATTGGCAAGGACTTCCCGACCTCGTGCGTGAGATTGAAGCGATGGGACGACGCGCCATCAGTGTCGTTGCGGATGTTGGAGATTCAGAACAGGTACGTCAGATGGTAGACCAGACCGTCGCACACTTCGGCAAAATCGATATTTTGGTTAATAACGCCGGAACAATCGCTGGCAAGGATCGCGTGCCCGTCGTCGATCTCACTGAAGAAGACTGGGACAGAGTGCAGCGGGTTAATGTGAAAGGCGTGTTCCTCTGTTCGCAGGCAGTAGCACGGCATCTCATCGCACAAGGAACAGGCGGCAAAATTATCAATATGTCTTCTGTGACCGGGAAACGGGGATCGGCGCGCTTCGCTGCATACAGTGCCTCAAAATTCGCCGTGATTGGTTTCACGCAGTGCCTCGCCCAGGAACTCGCACCTTATCAGGTCAACGTCAACGCTATATGTCCCGGACTTGTGGACACGGAGCGGATGGGGCATCTGGCATCTGTACTAATGCCCGATAACCTCTCCGCCGATGAGCAGCTCACGGAATACACACGCCGCTCCGAGGCAGCTGTCCCCTTCGGGCGACTCGCCGAGGGAGAAGATGTTGCCAAGATGGCTGCCTTCCTCGCCTCAGACGAAGCCGCCTACCTAACAGGGGTTTCCATTACCGTCTCAGGTGGTACAGTGATGGATTGACAAGACTTTGTAGGTTGGGTTGAACGCACGTGAAACCCAACTTTTCAGTGATACATGAACTAACGCAGAATCCGTTGATCGCTCAAGTCCTTCCCACCGACACTTTTGACGATAGATGCCCCGCGCCACGCTTTGACTTCCAATTCGTGGAAGGCGTTAACGATGTTATACTGCGTTGGTAAGTCTTCCCAACGTGCCTTATGAAATTCCACTGTCCCTTCGCCGCGCCAATGCTCCTGCACAACCCGATTCGGTGAACTCGCAGGCGTTAGGACTGCGTAGGCAATATCCGCCGTCCCCCATTCTCCTGTCCTCGGCATATATTTATAGTGGAGTGAGCCAGTGAGGGGTTGTTCACCACTCGGCTGCTCCGCCGGAGGGGATGCTGGCGGTATCGGCACCGCTTCCGTCGCTCTCACGTGCATGTCCATGAACTTGAAACCCATCCAACTCGCAGTGCAGTGTGTCTCACCGTTAAAAGTGAGCGGATCGGGAAGTTCGCAATAGATTTTGGAGAAGCCCAACTCCTCACGTCCCGTCAAAATCGGGTCTGTTAAGTTCTCCCATAGCACCGTCAACAGAGAACCGGTTGCCCTGTCCACTTCGCCGTCATAAACCACTGGAAAGCTAACGCCGAGGGTATTGTAGCCGCGCCCTGCAAGCCACTCAATCTCTTTCATATACCCACCTGATACAGATACAACAGGTTCACCATTTAGCGAGAAACCGGGCGGTAAAAACGCCTCAAGTTGTTCTCTATTCGTCAGGAAACTCACCGTAACCGATGTCGATTTCGGGTTATCTTTACACGCAAATTTTCTGCCATCCGGTCCGTATCTCGGTCCCGTCCTCGGTCCAAAATGCGTTGGCATCCGATACATCGCATTTGGATCTAATTTATATCCCATCTCATGCCTCCATGCTTTAGGTAGTATATCCATATTGTATCAATATAAGACGGGATGTCAAGCATCAATTCAGCGGTGTGTAAATATTTTGGCAGGAGATTGTGAATAGTAGTTGGCAGTTAGCAATTGATTAAGGATTGTCAGAATCAGGATTTTTAGGATTAGGAACTGCCATGCGCAAACTAAAAGTTTACGCTACAATCAGAAACCTTTTATCGAACTTACGTTATATCCCATTTGATACAATTTGCTCCGAAACACTAAAGCGTGATATACTTTAATCTGGAAATACTTCAAATGAATCCTCGAAAGGAAACAATCTCTGTCTCTATGAATATCAAATCTCACACCTACGCAGCTTTAATAACGCTCACTATCGCAATATGTCTCGCAACCGGCTGTGAAAAAATCCCGACCCAGGTTATTACCGCAGAGCCTGCAGACAAAATCGCAGTCGCTACTCTCACACACACAGACGGAAGCGGTATCACTGGCACTGCTACCTTCACGGAAGTAGACTCGGGGATCCACGTCGTCATCGAAGTCCAGAACGCTACCGCCGGTCTACACGCAATGCATCTCCATACCGGCAGCTGCGCCGAAATTGGACCGCATTGGCATCCGATGGGAGTGCCAGCGGGTACGCCGGGTATACCCGTTGTTCAAGCAACACTGGATACACCTCCCATCGGTATAGGCGAAATCGGAAACATCTCGGTCAGCGAAGATGGCACCGGAACGCTTGAATTTACAACACCGTTTTGGTCCCTGGGTGGAGATCCGAACACCGACATCCTCGGTAAACTGCTGCTGATTCACGAAACCGGCGATACCTTCCTAACGAATCCGCACCATGCACACACGATGAGCATGCAAATGGATATGAACATGGACACCCAGACGGTAGAGCCACATGAGCACCTACCGGGAACACCGCCACATTCTCATGCCAACACATCAGCAATAGTGCCACCAATTCAGCCGGGCGGGGGGGCCAGAATCGGTTGTGGGAGGATAGTGTTGATGGAATAAATTTTTCGACAGTTCGGGACAGCTGAAAATTGCACAACCTTACTGAGCCTCATCTCCTTCTTCTAACG
>VXZL01000102.1 GCA_009845505.1 Candidatus Poribacteria bacterium
CTACAAGGATGGTCAAATTAGGAAGACTCACGAGTAAAACTCGCTCCTACAAGGATGGTCAAATTAGGAAAAATCGCGAGTAAAACTCGCTCCTACAGCAGCAGTGGCGAGGGAAATGCAGTGCGGCTTCAAACCCGCCAACCGCGCCTTCAATTCTGCTTCTTGAATGGGTTGTGCTAAATCCATGAGATAGATCCGCATGTGATCTGAACGGTCAGAACTAAAGACGAGGGTTTTTCCATCTCCTGAAAGGCTCGGTTCAAAATGGGCCCCGACGTGACTCGTAAGTTGGGTCTTATTTGTGCCGTCAGCGTTCATCATCCAAAGCGTATAGTGGTTATGCACACTTGAGATATAGATAATCCGCTTCCCGTCTCGACTGAAAGTCGGCTGATAGTGGCTTGCGTTAGAGAACGTTAGCTGCTTCGCCGTACCACCCGATGCACTAATGACGAAAATCTGATAGACATCCTCCACCATCGAGGTAAAGGCAATCCGTCTGCCATCGGGTGCCCACGTTGGATGTCCGTCATCAACAGTGTTATGGGTCAGCTGCATCTGATTTGTGCCGTCTGTCTGGATGATGTAGATTTCCAAAGTATCGTCATTGTTAGCATCTCCAGGCGTGCTTCCGTTTTCCCGTGTCGGTGCTCTGGATTCAAAAGCGATCCGCTTTCCATCGGGTGAAAAGACGGGGGCGCGATGCGCGCCTTCTATATCAATGACTGGACGTTGGTTTCTGCCGTCAACATCCATGAGATAAATCGAGGCACTGCTCGGATCAGAGCCGCTTGCTTGGACAGGTGGTAACATCATGCCGCCGCGGGTCCGCTCTGTCACGAAGGCAAGCGACTTTCCATCGGGTGAAAATGCTGGCATGTATTCGTCAAGTTCATCGGTATGCGTCAGTTGACGGAGTGAACGTGTGTTGAGATCCATGAGATACAACTCAGCGTTCTGGAGGCGGTTTGAGGCGAAGGCGAGCCACTTACCATCGGGCGAAATTGCGGGACTATAATCGTCCGTGTACTTCGCCGTAAAGGTCATCATGTTCCCTTTTTCAGTGAAGGTCTGCTCGTAATCGTCGCTGCCTTCCGTGCGGAGACGTTGAACGTGGTAGGCATCTCCCGTGAGTGCCGCTAACTGAAGGCGGACATCTTCATTTAAAGAATTGCTTAGCAGGTTTTGAAATTGGGAAATGGCGAGGTCCCGGTTACCAGTGTGCCAGTGGAGGCGGCCGAGAGCGAGTGCGATTTCTGGGCGTTGGGGTGCTAATCGTTGTGCGTTTTTAAAAGCATCGGTTGCTTGGGTAGCGTCTTTCAATTCTTCATACGCTAAACCGAGTTGGTAATAGGCTTCGGCATCAGAAGAATTTTGTCTGATTACCGATTCAAACTGCTGAATCGCTGCCGCGGTGTCACCAGTTCTGACTAATTCCTTGCCGCGTTTGATGGCAGGATCCTCACCGCACGCGAGCAGGATTAAGCATAGAGAAAAAATCTGAACTGTGATTCTTATGATTTTAAGATTTGTGTGATTCCATAAATCATAGCACATCTGATAATCCTATAAATCTTGGTTCTTATCTCTGCATTATACGGAGTCGCTGGTTTGTCGGCACGTTATGCAGCGTTTGGGTATCGCCGTTCGACCAGATGACCTGTACACGCTCGACCTGTGTAGCACTCCCTACACCGAATTCAGTGATGAAACTATTAAAAGACATGTAACTATCACCGGCATAAACCTCGCGTATCTGTGTGCGATCTGCCGTTTTCACTTGAATTTTCGCGCCGACTGCGTTTCGGTTGGCATTGGTGCCAATTAATTCTATATGCAGCCAATTGTTACGGTTCCCACCGTCATTGCGCAATAGCGTCGGTGCTGCATGGTTATTGACGATGAAAATATCAACATCGCCATCGCTGTCGTAGTCGCCAAACGTCGCGCCACGACCGACTCGGATAGGAAGCACAGCAATCCCCGTGATTCCACTCACATCCGTGAACGTGCCATCCCCCTCATTACGAAACAAGGCATCGCGTTGGGGGATAAGCACCTGTGGACGCTTGAGTTCTTGGAAGGTGCTACCGTTCGTTACGAAGATATCTAAATCGCCATCGTTGTCGTAATCAAAGAGCGCAGTCCCCCATCCAATCTCCTTGATGCTCTCTTCAGCAAGCATAGCCGTATAAGATTCATCCACGAATCTGATGTGTTCGGCAACCGCATCCTCCTTCAAGAGATTTCTGTAGAGCGCGTTTTCTTCGTCAACCCAGTGGCTCATAAAAAGGTCTACATCACCATCACCGTCGTAATCCCCAGCGGCCAGTCCCATGGAACCCCGAAAATCCGCCGCCCACGATTCGGCACTGACATCAGTAAACACACCAGTTCCATCGTTACGATACGTATAGTTAACAGAGGTATCATTTGCGACGTACAAATCAAGATCGTTGTCTGCATCAAAGTCGCTGAAGATGGCTTGCATACTTCTGCCCCCCGGTGCAGCGATACCCGCTTCAGCAGTTACATCCGTAAAGGTGCCGTCCCCATTGTTGCGATAAAAGACATTATCCTGCGGTTCAAAGACGTGGGGATTGAGGGCACTCGGTACGGGTTTGCCAGATTGTAAGGATTCCTCCTTCATCTGCTCTAACGCTTCTAAGTCGTAGGTGACGTAGTTGCAAACATAGAGGTCCAAATCGTTGTCGCCGTCCACATCAGCGAAGGCAGCCCCTGTGCTCCACAATTCACAACCGACCCCAGCAGTTCCCGTCACATCCCGGAAAGTGCCATCGCCGTTGTTGCGATAAAGCACATTCGCCCCATAATTGGTGATGTATAGATCGATATTGCCGTCGCCATCATAATCCGCAAAAACGCATCCCATACCGTAGCCTCGATGTCCAACCCCTGCGGTCTTAGTAATATCTGTAAACGTGCCGTCCCCATTGTTCCGATAGAGAACATTAGCAGTCCCGGAATTAACAGGATTCCGATCTTGTTTAAAAGGTCCAGGGAGGTTCACAACGTAGAGGTCTATATCCCCATCGTTATCTATATCGGCGAATCCGGCACCGGATCCCATGTCTTCAGGTAGTAGGCTTGATCGAGTACCACTTGAATGCCGAAAATGGATGCCAGATTCATCGGTGACATCAACATAGGTAACCGCCGCTACAGACATAGATGTTAGCACAATGAACAGCGAACAGCAAACAGCGAATAGCAAACAGCGAACAGCGGTACATTTCATAACTTTCCCTACGTTTCAAGAAAATTTGTAAAGATAGCCCGGTTGCGGAAGCGTTCGTCGTTGAGAATTTGCTGATAGAGCGGAATTGTGGTTTTTATGCCCTCAATTCTGAATTCGGACAACGCCCGATCTAATCGCGCAATTGCCTCTTCCCGGTCTCTACCGCTTGCGATAAGTTTCGCGACAAGTGAATCGTAGTGAGGTGGCACGGTATACCCTGTGTAGAGGTATCCATCGACTCGAACACCTATGCCCCCTGGCGGGTGGTAGGTGGTGACCAGCCCTGGCGAAGGCATAAACTGATTCGCTGGGTCTTCGGCATTAATCCGGCACTCAATAGCGTGTCCGTGTATCTCAACATCAGATTGGCTGTATCCGAGTTCCTCACCCATTGCGAGTCGGATTTGTTCTTTAATGAGATCAATACCGGTAATACTCTCAGTGATCGTATGCTCAACCTGAATACGCGTGTTCATTTCAAGGAAATAGAAATTGTTATCTTTATCAACAACAAATTCAATAGTCCCTGCGTTTGAATAACCGATGGATCTTGCGGCTTTTGCGGCGGCTTTACAGATGTCAGATCGAAGTTTAGATGGAATAGAAGCGGCGGGTGCTTCTTCAAGCAGTTTCTGCTGCTTCCGCTGGATAGAACACTCACGCTCACCCAAGTGAACGACATTCCCGTGCATATCGCCTAAGATCTGGACTTCAATATGCCGTGCCTCTTCAATCCATTTCTCGATATAGACATCGCCATTGCCAAAAGCAGCCTCACCTTCAGCCTTCGCGGTGCGAAAGAGGTTCATCAAACTTGGACGGTTCTCAGCAATCCGAATGCCGCGACCTCCACCGCCAGCGACGGCTTTAATCCCGACGGGATAACCGATTTTCTCGGCGAGTTGCGCCGCCTCCTCAGCAGTATCGACTGTCCCTTTTTTATTGTTTCTGCGTCTACCACTTTGGCTGCCGGGAATCAATTTCAGACCAGCTTTCGCTGCTGTTTCCAATGCCTTTACCTTGTCCCCCATCGTCCGAATATCCTCAATAGAAGGACCGATGAATCGTATTTCGTGTGCCTCGCAAATCTCGGCGAACTGTGCGTCCTCAGCAAGAAAACCCACTCCTGGGTGAATAGCATTGACGTTCGCAAAATCCGCGACAGAAATAATATTGGCATACTTGAGATAACTTTCTGCTGATGGGGGCGGTCCGATGCAATATGCCTCGTCAGCGTATTTAACGTGGAGTGCCTCCTCATCAGCAGTAGAGAAAATAGCGACCGTCTTAATTC
>VXZL01000341.1 GCA_009845505.1 Candidatus Poribacteria bacterium
AGTGCTGAAAAATAGCCAACCTTTTAAGAGGAATTATCAATTAGAATTGGTATTAGTTCATGTTGTTGGGAGTCATCACCACTACAAACACCCTAACAAGCCTGGTAGAGTAACTGTTCCTCATCCCAAGAAAAACCTACGGAAACAGACTTTGCTAAGTATTTGTAGACAAGCAGGATGGAATGGTTGGGATCCAAATTGGAGAAAAAGAAAGAAAAGCACACGAGGCGTTCTATGTATAGGCATTACCCTATTGTGATTCACAAAGACTCAGATAGTGATTACTGTGTAACCGTTCCAGATCTACCCGGCTGCATAACGGCTGGGGATACATTGGAGGACGCACAAAATCAAGCCGTCGAAGCTATCCAATGCCACGTTGAAGGCATGCTACTTGATGGTGAACCTCCTGAAGCAAAAGAGATTGCATTCCACCAAGATAATCCAGACTATGCTGATGGGGTGTGGAAATCTATAACAATAGTTCTGCCCGACATTTCCGAAATTCGGGTCTCTCGCCCTGGACGGATTCAGAAATTTTTCCGATGGTTCAGCCAAACGACGCAAATTTTGCGGTAAAATTAATTTGGACTACGAAATTATAGGATTCCAAAATATCTGTTGTTTCCGATGGATTCAACGCCTTATATCGAACAACCCGAGAAGCAATGTTGACATCAGCAACAAGTGGTGGGAGCATTGCTAAGAATCTCCATCCCGGTCTGAGACAACATCAATAAAAATTTCATTGCGGAGGGCTTTTGCCGCATAACCGAGCACGGCTCGAATGCTCTCTTCAGTTAGATCCGGATAGTCCGCAATAATCTCCTCATGGGACATACCGCTGGCCAATAGTCCCAATATATGCTCCACGCTCAAACGCGTGCCTTCAACAATCGGCTTTCCACCAAGAATTCCCGGATTGGCAACTATTCTAACCACAATTATTTTCCTCCATAATGAAATTTGTTAATCTGGCATCAATATTCTACCACGATTTACGGTTCATATCAAACCGTTTTATTACACTACCTTGCGATTCCCCACAAAAAATTTGACTTCTAACCCGACACGGTATATAATCGTTTCCATGACAAAACTGTGAATCTTATAGCCATCTCGTTTTCGGTTTTCAATAGGTTGAAGCTTCAGGATAGCGGAGGATATGAAAATGGCAAAATTACGCGTAGGGGTCATCGGTTGTAGCGGGATCGGCACAACACATGTATCGGGTTTAGTGGATATGCCGAATGTTGAATTAGCCGCTGGCTGCGATTTTGTTCAAAGCACATTGGATGCTTTCAAGGAAAAATATCAGGACACCTGGGACAACATTTCTCTGTATACCAACCATCAAGAGATGCTCGCCGCTGAGAATTTAGACATCGTAACGGTGGCGACCTCTGACCATCGACACGCCGATCTGGTCGTTGATGCCGCAAACGCTGGTGTGAAAGGCATCTTCTGTGAAAAACCGATGGCAACAAGCATCGCAGATGCGGACAGGATGATGGAGGCAACAGAGCGCAACGGCACTATCCTGTCGATCGATCATACCCGCCGATGGCAGCCGCTGTGGCGGCATACGAAAGAAGTCATTGTGGGTGGTGGTCGTATCGGGGATGTTCAGTATGTTATTGGTACGTTGAGTGGTGGTCGTGCCATGCTCTTCCGCAATGGGACCCATCTCGTCGATGCTATCTGCTATTTCGCTGATTCAGAACCCGAATGGGTTTCTGCTGAGTTAGAGGACGGCTACGAAGACTACAACGAGTATAAAGGCGATGGTGGACACGTCCCGGCAACGGAACCGTCTGCACACGGTTATATCCATTTTGCGAACGGCGTGCGGGGCTATTATGCTGGCGGTCCAAAGACAACCCTCTCTGGGTTCCGTGTGGAGATTGTTGGCAACAACGGTTATATTCTTATCAGTGACCGAGGGGCAACACTCCATCAAGACGATGTTGTTGAGACGATCGAGGCACCGACATGGGACATTTTTGGTATCCCTGCTGGACCACGAGAGCTGGTAGGTCTGATTACAGAAGGTGGAGAACCCGTCTCGCCCGGCAGTGAAGGATACAAGGTCGTTCAGATTATCATCGGCTTTTTAACCTCTCAACAACGAGATAACGGAAAAGTCAAGCTGCCGCTGTCTGACGGTTAGTTCTGTCTATCCGTTCCAACACTCTAATAAGAAAAAAAGCATGAAAGGCACTTTCAACACTGAAACGTTCAAAAAGACGCTTCGGATCTATTTGGTAACGTTCGGCGTAACTTGGGGAATCCTGATTTGCTCAGGATTCGGGATCCCATTGGCATTAGAGACAATGTCCTACGCCCGTCTGGCGATTGGCAAAATTGTATCTGGCACTATTGCCATTGGCTATGTCGCAACAGGTTCGGGGTCAATAGGTATAGTTGCCTGTGGCATTCTCTCAGCTGGCATTTTTGCTGTTGGTGGCACGGCTTGTGGTATTGTGGCTATCGGAGGAGGGGCAGCCTTCGGAGTTATCGCAATTGGTATAAATGCCATAGGCGTTGTCGCTATCGGATACAATGCTATGGGTATCTACGCGTTATCTTATAAAGACCAAAAAAACAGAAGCAGATATATGTTCTCGCCGGAACGCCAAGATGCAAAAGCGGTAGGGTTGTTTACACGGTGGATGCCAAAACTGAAAAACGCGTTTGCAACAAAGCACTAATCGGCTTTTAAAACAATTGCATTTTCAGGTGTCCATTGCAGATAGACTGTATCGCCGCGTCGAAAATGATGTGTGTCTTTTGTGCCTGTATTCTGCTGTTGCGCAATAAGTGGGATTGGATAGCCGGTCTGTACGGTGTACTGTAGGGTTGTGCCGAGGTAACTTTCGTCTTGAATTGTCCCGTGTAAGAGATTCGTGGTATCAGAGGCTGGGGTTGTCGTCAAGTTGATGCGCTCTGGACGAACTGCGACGGTGACAGACGTGTTCAATGGAATATCGCTGGTCGGTAGGCAGACGATTTTAGTGGGGGGTTTTGTGGTCAGTGCGATCTCATTCTCACTGATAAGTGTTCCTTCAAGAAAGTTGGAAGTACCGATAAAGTCTGCAACAAAGCGACTCTGTGGTGAGTCGTAGATTTCAGAGGGTGTTCCTATCTGCAGGACTTTCCCATCGTTCATCACTGCAATTCGATCGGACAGTGCTAATGCTTCGCCTTGGTCGTGCGTAACGTAGACGAACGTAATGCCGACCTTGCGTTGTAACGCCTTGAGTTCCAACTGCATCTGCTTTCGGAGTTTTAAGTCGAGAGCAGAAAGGGGTTCGTCTAAGAGCAGGATGGTGGGTTGGTTAATTAACGCACGTGCAAGTGCGACGCGTTGTCTTTCGCCGCCGGAGAGTTCACTCGGTTTCCGATCGCCGTATCCGGGTAACTGAATCAAATCCAACGAGCGTTCAACCGCATCCGCTATTTCTGATTTAGGAGCCTTCTGCATCTGTAGCCCGAATGCGATATTCTGGGCGACGGTTTTGTGTGGAAACAAGGCGTAGTTCTGAAAAACGGTGTTAACGGGACGACGATAGGGCGGGATTTCCGCCATTATTTCGCCGTTGATACGGACCTCCCCAGCCGTAGGATATACAAACCCGCCTATGATGCGCAACGTCGTTGTTTTCCCACATCCACTCGGTCCGAGCAGAGAAAAGAACGCACCGCCTTCTACTTGCAGCGACACATCGTCAACTGCTACTGTGTCCCCGAATTGTTTTGTTACGGATGTGAGGGTGATTTGTCCTACTGACATGTCCGAATTGTTCTCTGACAAATAACGATGTTTTCTTCGTGCATCGTTGTAGAGGTTTTACCTGCGATGTTGGAAGGGCTATTTTTCTTCGGCATTCGTTTGTTTGGTATATTCCTGACAATAGTTTCCTGATGCACAAACCCATATTGACGAAAGGCATCAACAACAAATTCGTCAGTCGGCAGTAGAACATCCTTGACTCGGCGATTGCCCACAACATAACAAACTGTAGCGCGCCGTGAAAGCACTTGTGCTATTGAATTAATGCTACCCTCAAGATCAACATAAAACGCCGATACCTCACGCGCCCGTTTTTCGTCAACTGAACGGATTTCCTCAATAGCAGACGATACTGGAGAGTTTGTCAGTACTGCTTTTGAACGATGTCCCCCCATTGCAAGTTTGTCAACTTTGCGAGCGTTCGGTAACCCTATCCACTCTGCCGACAGGCGAGAGAATTGCCCATAAGCGACTGTCGTCTGTGAATCTCCATACGGCGGCGATGTAATCACTATGTCATAATCTCCAAGCGGACGAGGCATCGGGAGTTCACCTTGCACTGTGTTTGCATCAGATACGGATACCTCAACGTTCTTCCGTTTTTCAAGAAACGCTGCCAAACCTGCACGATTTCTGTTTAATTTTTTGCGAAAGATACCGAAAACGGCGGGTTTAAATCCTTGAAGTTTTTTAGCAGGCATACGATATAATTTAAACTC
>VXZL01000159.1 GCA_009845505.1 Candidatus Poribacteria bacterium
CATTCGTCGCGATGCCAATGATGCCGGCAAAAAACTCGATGGCGGTGATTCATCTGGCGGCGGGGGCGGCGGTAAAAGCCGTGGACGCGGGGGCGATAGAAAACGCGGTAAATCAAACGCCGATCCGGTGCAGCAGCTCACGGATACCTATACTGACCAAATAGACGAACTCGTCGCAGCGAAAGAATCGGAATTGTTAGAAACTTAATTCCTGTTCAGATCTATTCGGAGACCCAAGCGCGTCAACTAATTCAAGGAGGATACAGAACTATGTTTTGGCGGCGAGCCTTGAGCGTCGTTGTCCTACTCCCGCTGGTCCTCCTCATTGTTTACCAAGGGGATTGGCTTTACCTACTCCTCATAGCCATCACCGTCCTGATGATGCAAGTTGAGTATTGTCGGCTGGCACAGCATTTCGCTGAAAAGTTGAATCTCGTGATGCCAACACTCCTTGCGGTGACATTTTGTCTGCTGGCGTATTTTTTACCAACCCTGACCAAAACATTATCCGTCTCGACGGTGATGTTTAGTTTTTTTATCTTCGTGTTGATTTACATCTTCGCTGAGAGTGTCTTTAGAGGACAAGTCGCCGGTGAATTACTCACTGTCACATTGAAATTGACAGGCATCCTCACGATCGGTTGGGCATTGGGATACCATCTGATTTTGCTCCGAAATTCCGGAGCGATCGGTATGCATCTCTGTTTCTTGTTAGCTGGAACGATTTGGTGCGGGGACACGGGGGCCTATCTCGTTGGGAGGGCGATGGGCAAACACACTCTCGGCACACCACTCAGTCCACGGAAAACCATCGAAGGGACTATCGGTGGGCTGGTTGTAGGCACGTTGGTCGGTTTTACACTCTGCGCAGTTCTCCTAAAAGGGACAATCTCTTTAGTACACGCCGCAATCATCGGATTGTTGTTGACCCTCTTGGGACAACTTGGCGATCTCAGCGTATCACTTATGAAACGGACCGCTGGTGTTAAGGATTCCGGGGATGTAATTCCAGGGCATGGCGGATTCCTCGATAGATGTGACAGCCTGATTTTCAGCGCACCCGTCCTCTATTATTATCTAAAACTCACGGGACATTTGGCTTAAGGGGTAATAGCGAACCGCGATTAGCGAATAGCGAACCGCGATTAGCGAATAGCGAACCATGAAGCAGATCGCCATACTCGGTAGCACGGGATCTATTGGGAAAAACGCCCTTCGCGTCGTTGATACACATCCTGATGAATTTAAAGTCGTCGGCCTCGCAGCGAACCGGGACATTGATACGCTTGAACAGCAGATTCGGCACTACCACCCCGAATTAGCCGCACTCAACGAACCAACCGCAGCAGCACAGCTCCGCGAACGTATTCGGGATCTCAATCGGACACAGGTACTCGCCGGGACCCAAGGACTTCAAGCCGTAGCAACGATGGCACAAGCCGAACAAGTCTTAGACGGGATGGGCGGGAGTGCTGGCTTGCTACCAACGCTGGCAGCGATCGACGCTGGTAAAGACATCGCTTTCGTCAATAAAGAGGTCATGGTGATGGCAGGTGCGCTCGTCAACGCCGCTGTCGAAGCAAACGATGTTAACTTGATACCCATTGATGGCGAAATGAGTGCCATCTTCCAATGCTTGGAAGGGGCGCGGGAACGACAGGCAGAGATACATCGACTCTTAATTACGGCATCAGGCGGACCCTTTCGCACAGCACCCAAGGAGACACTCTATTCTGTAACACCGCAACAGGCACTTCAACACCCAAATTGGAAAATGGGACAGAAGATCACTATCGATTCTGCAACGATGATGAATAAGGGACTGGAAGTCATCGAAGCGAAATGGTTGTTTGATATAGAACTCTCAAAAATTGAGGTCGTGGTCCATCCAGAGAGTATCGTTCATTCCATGGTCGAATGGACAGACGGCTCCACAATCGCACAACTCGGACCCACGGATATGCGGATTATGATTCAATATGCACTCACCTATCCAAGGAGGCTCTCCGCACCCGTGCCACGCTTGGATTTACAGGAGAACCGAACGCTACATTTTGAACCCGTTGACTTCGAGAAATTTCCGTGCCTCTCTCTCGCATACAATGCCGCTGAAGTCGGCGGCACACTTCCCGTCGTATTGAGCAGTGCAGACGAAATCGTAGTTGAGGCTTTTCTTAACACGCATATCGGTTTTATGGATATACCCGCAATCCTCGCACGTGTGATGGATAAACATACTGTCATCGCAAATCCAACGCTTTCGGACATCCTTGAGGTCGATCGTTGGGCAAAATCAACAGCAAACTCACTCATAAAAAATAACAGACAACCTAAAAAAACAACCGTCAGCCATCAGTAATCAGCGATCAGCACAAGAAAGTTTCCTGACTGCTGACTGCTGACCGCTAAAAAGGGGCAATAGACATTATGCAATTCTTGATCGACCTTCTCTTTTCAATACTCCCATACATCAAAACGATCTTTCTTGCGATAATCCCACTCGGGTTCATCATTTTTATTCATGAACTCGGGCACTTCTATGCAGCGAAGCGGTGTGGGATTAAGGTCAATACCTTCTCCCTCGGCTTCGGTCCGAAACTCATCGGGATTCAACGCGGAGAGACAGAATACCGGATATCCTTGTTACCCTTCGGCGGCTACGTTCAGATGGAAGGCGAGAGCCCAACCGAACAAACCGGCGCGGAAGGTGAATTTGCAAGCGCGTCCCTCGGAGATCGGGCATTTGTTGTCGCTGCGGGACCAGCGGTTAACCTCATATTCGGCATACTCGTATACTGGCTCGTCTTTGCCACGGGAATCAACTCGGACTCCGCACGGCTGATCGGTGGGTTGACAGGACAAACGCTCGGGACAAAAGAACCCATCCAGATCGGTGGAATCGCTCCTGAAGGCGCAGGTGCTAAAGCCGGGCTCATGCCCGGAGATACTGTTCTTGCTGTCAATGGCGATCCTATCACACATTGGGCAGTGTTTCATACCCGTATCTTGACGAGTGCTGATAGAGAACTGGAAGTCCTCGTGGAACGAGATGGCACCCATCGAACCCTTTACGTCACACCTGAAGCCGTGCCAAGTACAAGGGGCGACATAGGGATCATTAAGGTAAGTGCAAAAGATAAAACGGTCGTTCGAGACATCGCTGATGGAAGCCTCGCTGCGCAAGCCGGTGTCCAAGTCGGCGACCTCATTGAGACCATCAATGGTGAACCGATCCATAATGTTCCATACTTCGGCTACGGGATCTGGCACCCATCGGCAGACTGGAGCGCGGAAAAGCGTCAGGCACTTTATCAGCACATCAATGAAAACGAACAGTCTGTGATGCTCGGCATTCGCCGCGGTGATGAAGCACGCACAATCGAAATGCCGGTTCATTGGAGTACGATCGCAAGCGTTCAAGAGAATAGTATCGCTGCAAAAGCCGGGATTCAGAATGGAGACGTACTCGCCACTCTTAACGGTGAACCGATAGACAACACCACGCTCTATTCACAACTCAACACTATGACGAGGGAGCCGATTGTCCTGAATCTCATCCGCGACGGAAACCTAATAGAGGTATCCCTTGTAGATGAGTTTCAAATTTCAGACCCAGACGCACCACCCTTTGGATTGGCGTGGCAAACGGCTCTCAGTGGCATACAATTCACGGCGCAAACACCACCACTGCCAGAATATGATTTTTTTGCATCACTCGGAAAAGGGGTCGAGGCAACGTGGCTGACCTTTACAACCGTAGGCAGAACACTGCAACAACTAATAGGCGGTGAAGTTTCACCGAAACACCTCGCCGGTCCGATCGGAATCGCGAACGCAACAAGCCGCATGTTTGAAAGAGTCGGTTTAAGCAGCGTTCTTTTCTTTATTGGGTTTATTAGCATCAACCTTTGCATCGTCAACCTCTTACCGATTCCAATCGCAGATGGTGGACAGCTCCTATTTTTCACCGTTGAGAAAATCTGTGGCAAACCGATGCCTCGCAAAGCACAAGAGATTGTCCAACAGGTTAGCATTGTGCTCCTGATTGCTCTTTTTCTCTATATCACTTGGTTTGATGGCATCTCTCTGATTCACGACCTGCAGAATTAATTTATAGGCAAAAAATGGATAGGGATGATCTCAGAAAAGATTACATACAACTCATTGCAAGTGTGAGGGAATACGTGGAAGAACAACTTCAACTCGGTTTCACAGAATTAGAAGAAAACGAACCTGAACACGATTCGCCTTATGCAGACTTCGACCTATCGGCGTTGACTGCCGATGCCGAGAGTTGCGTAAAATGTCCGTTACACGAGACACGGACGAAGGTCGTTTTCGGGGTCGGAAACCCAAACGCCGATCTCATGATCATCGGTGAAGCACCGGGAGCAGATGAAGACAGGCAGGGCGAGCCTTTTGTGGGTAGAGCCGGGCAACTATTGACCCAAATTATTGAGGCAGGCATGAAACTTAAACGCTCAGAGGTATACATCGCCAATGTGCTGAAG
>VXZL01000549.1 GCA_009845505.1 Candidatus Poribacteria bacterium
AGTGCTGAAAAATAGCCAACCTTTTAAGAGGAATTATCAATTAGAATTGGTATAACACACTGCTGCTTAAACATCGGTAGAAGTTGTAACACGCAGTAGCTCGGGATTACAGATGAGATTTTTATACTGCAGTTTTACGCCCATCATCTGCGTGCGACGAAATCCAAACGAACCGCGAAGAACCTCTATTATTGGGACATATCGCGTTTTTTTTTATATTTATTATGGCCGTAAGCGAGAAGAATTCGATTTTTGAACTGTTAGCACCCATACTTGACATTGATGGCATTGAACTTGTAGATGTTGAAACGCAGTTAAAGACCCTACGACTTCTGATTCACAAACCCGGAGGCCTCTCTGTATCTGATTGTCAAGCAGTCAACAGTGTTGTGCGACCCATTTTAGAAGTGCATGAACACTTGGCAAGTTATACGCAATTAGAAGTCGCCTCACCGGGCTTAGATAGGCCTTTACGAACCGCTGCGGACTTTCGACGAAATTGTGGACGCACAGTCCGGATAGAAGCCGCTTCAGAAGACGAGAAAAAATATCAGGTGCAAGGCACCGTGATAGAAGTATCCGAAGCGCAGGTGGTCTTAGCAGAAACGAACGAAGACCGCGTCGCCATTAATATTTCAGACATCTACAATGCGTATATACACCTGAAATGGTAGTCGGCACAGATAACCGGCAGCGCAGTTCACAAGCGTATATTCAGCGGACCTGTACATAACATAGAAATTCGGAAAGGAGTACGCGGGGCGATCAGAAAAGTCCCCGTGGATATTATTTATGTTAGAAAGTCTCCAAAACGCTATTCGTCAAAATACAGCGCAAACAGAACTTCCGGAGCATGTTTTCGTTGAAGCAATAGAAGCCGCTTTACGTGCTGCTGCGCGTCGAGTTTACGGTCAAGATGCCGATATTTCTGTCGAGATTGATCTCGAAAAAGGAGACATACGGTGCTATGTCCCGAAAAAAGTCGTTAATATTATGCGAGATTTCTCAACAGAAATCCCGATTGAAGAAGCAAAGAAACTCCAAGCGGATGTCGAACTTGATGACGTGCTAAACGTTGAGATCAATCCCAGTGAGTTTGGACGCATCCCGGCACAATTGGCAAAGCAGATTCTCTTCCAAAAAATCAAACAGGCAGAACGCGAAAAAATCTATCAGGAATTCGCTGGTCGTGAAGGCGAAATTGTCACCGGGTACGTCCAGCGCTTTGAACGCGGGGGTATTATCTTAGACCTTGAACAGACAGAAGCTTTTTTGCCGCCGCGCGAGATGCCTCGTTCAAAAACCTACGAACGCGGGAAACGTTTACAGTGCTTAATTCTGGCAGTGAAAAACGAGGTGCGCGGTGCCCCAGTTATCGTATCGCGCACACACCGTGATCTCCTCGCAATGCTTTTTGAGCAAGAAGTCCCTGAAATTTATGAAGGTCAGGTCCGTATCATGGCAGTTGCGCGTGATCCGGGGAATAGAGCGAAAGTCGCTGTCATGGCAACTGAGGAAGGCATAGATGCCGTCGGTACATGCGTCGGGGTCAAGGGAATTCGAGTCCAAACAATCGTTAGTGAACTTGACGATGAAAAAATCGACTTGTTAGAATGGAGCGATGATACCAGTGTTTTCATTGCCAACGCTTTACGTCCTGCCGCTGTCCGTCGGGTAGAACTCGATGAGGAAAACAAAAGCGCACGTGTGGTTGTTCCTGATAACCAACTCTCGTTAGCAATCGGTCAACGCGGACAGAATGCACGGCTCGCCGCAAAATTGACCGGATGGAAGGTTGACATAAAAGGTGAATCCGAAGCGACTGTTTCGATTGATGAACTTTTCAAACCGTCTCCGGACAACGAAGATTCAGATGTAACAGGACTTGAAGAAACACCGGTAGATGAAGCGAGCACTGAACAAACAGAAACAGAGACTGAAGGAACCACTGAACAACCAACGGACTCGGAAGTGAATATTGAAACGGACATAGACACTGAGAGTCCTGAAACTGTGACAGCAAACACACAAGATGAAGACGTATCTGTGATAAACTCCGAAGAAGACCCTGAAGATGATGACTTTGACCCTGAAGCCCAATAACATTCCTACAGTCTTTTTTGGAATTTACTCAGGAACTATTCCGCACGGCAGCGGCGTGCTAGGTCCATAGTAGGTGAAGTTTTTGAGGAACGTTATTCGCACTTGTATCGGGTGCCGTGGCAAATTTCCACAAAAAACGTTAATTCGATTTGTATGTCAAGGGGACAAAACGCTGCAAATAGATGCACAGAAGAAATCAGGAGGCCGCGGGGCTTATGTGTGTTGGTCTCAACCTTGCATTCAAAAAGCGTTCAAGTCTCCAAAGCGGGTTAATGCTCTATTACGTGCAGAACTTACAAGTAACGTTATTGCGCGATTTGAACAAGTTCTTCTTGAATATACAAGAAAATCCACGAACTCAATAGGAAAAAGGAGGAACTATCATGGGTAAAGCCACACGGCAGCGGCGAAAATCTACAAAAGGAAATCGTGAAGCGAATCAAAGTTCTGGTGTACCTGTTTCTAAATTGGCAAGACAATATAAACTCACAAATAAGGAACTCCTCGCCATATTAAGAGACCACGGCGTTCAGGTTAAAAATGAAAAGAGCACGCTTGATCCGGACACTGTTGCACTCGTCGAATCTGAATTACAAGTAGATCTCAATGCGGAAAATACAGTTGTGGCGTCTATCGAAAACGATGCTGATACAAGCTCCAACACTACAGATGGTTTGCAAATCACAGAGGGGGCAACGGTAGCGGATCTCGCCGCGTCCCTGGAATTACAACCTTCAGCCCTGATTATGCGGTTGATGAAGTTACGGGTGATGGCAAATATTAATCAACGTCTCGATTATGACACGCTCCTGATGCTTGGAGAACACTTAGACTTTGAGGCAATCAAAAAACGGACGCTCGAAGAAGATTTATTAACAGATCCACCCGACCCGCCGGACTCTTTACAATCCCGGGCACCAGTCGTTACAATCATGGGGCACGTTGATCACGGTAAAACTTCTCTCTTGGACTCTATCCGTGAATCAAACGTAAGCGAATCTGAGGCGGGGAATATTACACAACACATTGGTGCTTACCATGTGACCTTGGAAACTGGCAGCGTGGTTTTCTTGGATACGCCCGGACACGCCGCTTTTACGGCGATGCGGGCACGGGGTGCACAAGTGACGGATATTGTTGTTCTGATTGTCGCAGCCGATGACGGCGTTATGCCGCAGACAGTTGAGGCGATTAGCCATGCAAAAGCCGCCAAAGTCCCAATTGTGGTGGCGATTAATAAAGTCGATGTCCCTGGTGCGCGCCCAGACTATATCCGACAACAGCTCTCAGAACACGACCTTATGCCAGAGGAGTGGGGTGGGCAAACGATTTGTGTCGAGACCTCCGCGACAGAAGGAACCGGGATTGACACTTTGCTGGAAATGTTGCTCTTGGAAGCGGCACTCCTTGAACTGAAAGCCAATCCAAATAAATCTGCTCGCGGTGTTGTTATTGAAGCACAAGTCGATAAAGAGCGCGGGGCTATCGCGACTGTTCTTGTGCAATCCGGCACCCTGCGTGTCGGAAATTCCTTTATTTCAGGACGATACTCTGGCAAAGTTAGAGCAATGATAGACGACCACGGTAAACGGATGAAAGAGGTAGGTCCCTCATGTCCCGTTGAAATCCTCGGCTTCACTGGTGTTCCAGAGGCAGGAGACAGATTTTATGCGGTTGACTCTGATCGGGATGCCCGTGCTATTAGTGAAGCGCGACAAGACCAATATCGGACTGAAAAACTTGGTGCGAACAGCCATGTGAGTTTAGAAAACCTGTTCCAACAGATTCAGGAAGGCGAGATTAAGGAGTTGAATGTTGTACTTAAAGGGGACGTGCAAGGCTCAGTGCAGGCAGTTGCCTCATCCCTCCTCGATCTGAGTACGGAGGAAGTCAAGATCAACATCATTCACCAAGCAGTTGGCGGTATCACCGAAACCGATATTTTGCTTGCTTCAGCATCCGATGCTATCGTCGTCGGTTTTAATGTACACCCAACAACAGAAGCCGTCCAAGCCAAAGAAAGCGAAGGAATTGATGTCCGCACGTATAACGTCATTTATAACCTCATTTCCTACATCCGTTCTGCCATGGAAGGCTTATTAGACCCAGAAGTCCGTGAGGTCGTTATCGGACGGGCAGAGGTTCGCGAATTGTTCAGAGTGCCGCGACTCGGTTTAGTTGCAGGAAGTTATGTTAATTGGGGCCGGATCTCCTACAATCAACCGCTTCGTGTACTTCGCGACAACCGCTTAATTCACGAAGGGAAAGTGAATTCGCTTCGCCGTTTCAAGGATAATGTGAACGAAGTGCAAGCGAACTATGAATGCGGCATAGGTATAGAGACTTTCGATGATTTAAAGGTCGGTGACGTTCTTGAATGCTACGTCCACGAA